>JAMONN010000248.1 GCA_027065775.1 Flavobacteriaceae bacterium
CTTAGCAGTAAAAGATTCTACTTTCTTTACTGCCAAAACATTTAATAATTGGAATGCCTTTGCGAAGAAGTTAGATAGTTTTTCTGAAGTTTCTTATACAGTTTCTATTGCAGACATTAAGAAGTTAGAAAAAAATACCCGCAAAAAAAAGTTTGAAGCAAAACCTCTTTTTAAAACAAAACCAAAAACAGATAAAGAAGTTAAAAATATAACTACAGACTTGTTTGATAATTACCCTTTTTATAATAATTTATTATTTAATAAAAAAACGGGTACTATTAGAACAGGAGTATATATTAGAAAAGAAATTTTAAACAAAAAGGAAAGAACAGATTTTGTTTTAAAAAAATTAATTCCTGAAATTAAAAGGTTTGAAGAAGAAAATAATATAAAAATATATGCTTCTGGGATGCCTTACGTTAGAACACTTAATGCAGCAAATATAAAAAGCGAAATGAAATTTTTTGTATTCGCCGCATTAGGAATTACAGCATTAATATTTTTCTTCTTTTTCAGATCTTTTAGAGCAACATTTATAACGTTAATTGTAGTTATTATTGGTGTAGTTTGGGCATTTGGTATTATTGGTTGGTTAGGTTATGAACTTTCAGTTTTAACAGCATTAATTCCACCTTTAATAATTGTAATTGGTGTGCCAAATGCGGTGTTTTTAATTAATAAATATCAGCAAGAAATTAAAAGTCATGGTAACCAAGCAAAGTCATTGCAACGTGTTATCTCTAAAATTGGTAATGCAACTTTAATGACAAACGTAACTACTGCAAGTGGTTTTGCGACTTTTATCTTTACCAAATCAAAAGTTTTAAATGAGTTTGGTATTATTGCTTCTATTAATATTATGGTAATATTTGTTTTGTCTCTGTTAATTATTCCGATAATCTATAGTTTTTTACCTATTCCAAAAGAAAAACATTTAAGGCATTTAGAAAAAAGATGGATTAATAATATTGTAGCATGGATGATTAATGCCGTAAAAAATCGAAAAATCGCTATTTACATTACCACTTTTGTGATGGTGATTATAAGTATGATTGGTGTTTATATGATTCGTGTTTCAGGTAGTATTATTGATGATATGCCAAAAAAATCTCATTTTTATAAAGATATTAAATTTTTCGAAAAAGAATTTGGTGGTATTATGCCTTTAGAGATTTTAATAGATACTAAAAAACCGAAAGGTGTAATGAAACTATCTACTTTAAAAAGGATGGATAAGATAGAAGAAGTTATTGAAGAAATAGAAGAACTATCACCAATGTTATCGGTATTAAATTTAGTAAAATACTCTAAACAAGCGTATTATAATGGCAATCCTAAATTCTTTCAATTACCTACTTCGGGTGAAAAAAATTACATATTATCCTATGTAAAAAATTCAGGTACCAATGCAAATATGCTTAATAGTTTTGTAGATTCTACAGGTCGTTATGCAAGAATGACTACCTATATGCAAGATGTCGGAACAGATAAGATGGATCGTATAGAGGAAAGACTAGCTGCGAAAGTTAAAAAACATTTCCCTGAAAAAAAGTATGAAATAACATTAACAGGTAAATCCTTAGTATTTTTAAAAGGAACAACTTTTTTGGTGAAAAACTTAGCAGTTTCATTAGGTTTAGCAATTGTATTAATCGCATTATTTATGGCTTGGATGTTTAGATCGTTTAAAATGATTTTGATTTCTTTAATACCAAATGTGTTGCCATTGCTTTTTACAGCAGGATTAATGGGTTATTTAGGTGTAGCAATAAAACCATCAACCATATTAGTATTTAGTATTGCATTTGGAATTTCGGTGGATGATACCATACATTTTTTAGCAAAATATAGACAAGAGTTAAAAGTAAATAATTGGAAAGTTAGAAAGTCGGTTTTTGGCGCATTAAAAGAAACAGGCGTAAGTATGTTTTATACTTCCATTGTGTTATTTTTTGGGTTTATGATTTTTATGTTTTCTAGTTTTGGTGGTACAATTGCACTTGGCGGTTTGGTATCTATAACGTTGTTATTTGCTATGGTTTCCAATTTAATTTTGTTGCCAGCTTTATTGCTTTCTTTTGAAAAAAAAATAGCAAATAAAAAAACATTTATCGAACCGAAAATTAAGGTTTTACCTAAGGAGAATTTATAGTTGTCTTTTTTAAATAGTGACAAATCTTACTCAAAATTAACCAAAAAATTCTCCAAAATCAAATGTTTAATACCTTCATAAGTGTTTGGTGTTTCAAAATTATCTAAAGTGATTACATATTTTGGGTAATTGTCTTTAATAGCCAATAAATTACCAAATTCTCTCTCAATAGTTGATTTTTCAGTCAATAGATAAGTAACTTGAATATACACTTTTTCGTTATTTTTAGTAGCGATAAAGTCGATTTCTTTATTATTGTGATTTCCAACAGTTACTTTATAGTCATTAATTAATAAATGATTTAGCACTACATTTTCCATATTTTTATGAATATCATTCGGGTTAAAGCCTGCAAGTGCATTTCTGATTCCTAAATCTTCAAAATAGAATTTTTCACCACTATCAAATATTTTTTTTCCTTTTAAGTCACTTCTTTTAATGCTAGTAATAAAATAGGCATCTTCTAAATAACCTAAATATCTATTAATTATAGGGATAGATTTGTCAATTTTATTGCTTTTTAGATAATTATAAATACTTTTTGTGGAAAATAAACTCCCTGTACTATCTGCTAAAAATTTCACTAAATTATCTAAAAATTTAACATCTCTTAAATTGTTTCTTAATACAACATCTCTAAATAAAATAGTGGTGTAAATGTTTTTTAAATATTCGCTAATGACAATTTTGTTGTTTGGTAAGTTAATTAAATAAGGCAAACCACCAAAATTCAAATATTGCAATAAGTTGTTGTTATTGCTTTTTAATTTGTGAAATTGTAAAAATTCTAAATAAGATAAAGTGTGAATTCTAATAACAATTTGTCTACCACTTAGTATGGTTGAAATTTCGCTAGATAACATTTTTGCATTACTACCTGTACAATAAATATCAAAATCACCTTTATTTAATAAACTTCGTAATGTTTTTTCAAATTGATCAATTTCTTGAACTTCATCAATAAAAAGATAATTATTTGTCTTTTTTTGTTTTAATGTAACATATTTCATTAGTGTTTTATAATCTGTAATATCATCAAATTCAAATAATTCTTTATCAATAAAAATACAATTTGCATTTTTATTATTTTCTAAAATGTAATCTCTAATCTGTTTGAGCATATAACTTTTACCAACTCTACGTTGACCTGTTAATACTTTGATTAGTTGTTTGTTAATAAAAGGCTTAATTTTACTAAAATATTGTTCTCTAATGTGCATAATATAATTTTATACATTAATATAATAACAAAAATACTAAAAAATAACACATACGTTAATAATTTTATTATAAAATAAAAAAATAATATATAAGAATCAGTAAAAATCTGCATAATCCGTTGAAAATCCATGTTCCTATTTAGATAATCTTAACTATATTTGCTTTTCAAAAATTAAACAGGCAGACTAAATTAAACATCTGCGATAATCTGCGATATCTGCGGGAGAAAAAAAAGAATGAGAACAACAGTAAAAGAATTACTAAAAGGAGAAAAGAAAAATCAAGAAGTAACATTAAAAGGTTGGGTTAGAACTTTTAGAGCAAAGCGTTTTATTGCTATAAATGACGGTTCAACAATTAATAATATACAATGTGTAGTTGATTTTGAAAATACCGATGAGTCTTTATTAAAAAGAATAACAACTGGCGCTGCAATTCATGTAAATGGTACTTTAATTGAAAGTCAAGGAAAAGGACAATCGGTTGAAATTGAAGTTACATCGTTAGAGATTTTAGGAGATTCAAATCCAGATGAATATCCGATACAACCAAAAAAACACAGTTTTGAATTTTTAAGAGAAAATGCACATTTACGTGTTAGAACCAATACATTTTCTGCAGTAATGCGTTTGCGTTCTGCATTATCTTTTGCAGTACACAAATATTTTACTGAAAACGGTTTCTATAATTTTCACGCACCAATTATTACAGGTTCTGATGCCGAAGGCGCAGGCGAAATGTTTGGAGTTACTAATTTAGATTTAAATAATATTCCGAAAACGGAAGAAAACAATATAGATTACAAACAAGATTTTTTTGGCAAAGAAACTAATCTAACTGTATCAGGTCAATTAGAAGCCGAAACTTATGCAATGGCATTAGGTAAAGTGTACACTTTTGGACCAACTTTTAGAGCCGAAAATTCAAATACAACAAGACATTTAGCAGAATTTTGGATGATTGAACCAGAAGTAGCATTCAATGATTTAAATGATAATATGGACTTGGCAGAAGACTTTATTCAAGAAGTTTTACGTTATGTTTTAGAACATTGTAAAGATGATTTAGCATTTTTAGACGCAAGATTAACTAAAGAAGAAAGTGCAAAACCAATGGCGCAACGTAGCGATATGGCACTTATTGAAAAATTAGAATTTGTAACCAAAAATAATTTTAAACGTGTTAGTTATACCGAAGCAATTGATATTTTAAGAAATTGCAAACCAAATAAAAAGAAAAAATTTCAATATATTATAGAAGAATGGGGCGCAGATTTACAATCGGAACATGAAAGATATTTAGTAGAAAAACATTTTAAATGTCCAGTAATTTTATTTGATTATCCTGCAAACATCAAAGCATTTTACATGAGAATGAATGATGATGGAAAAACCGTAAGAGCAATGGATGTGCTATTTCCACAAATAGGTGAAATTGTTGGTGGTTCTCAGCGTGAAGAACGTTTAGATGTTTTAAAAGAGAAAATGAAAGCGTTAGATGTAGATGAAAAAGAATTATGGTGGTATTTAGATACGCGTAAATTTGGTACTGCAGTGCATAGTGGTTTCGGTTTAGGATTTGAAAGACTAGTGCTTTTCGCTACAGGAATGAGTAATATTAGAGATGTAATTCCTTATCCTAGAACACCTCAAAATGCAGAATTTTAAAAGAAAACGATTTATGATTTTTTGATTTATGACTTACGATAATTTGTAATTTAATTATTGTATTTTTGATAAACTAATAATAAAACTTTGCGTTTTTGCGACTTTGCGAGATAAAATTTGCGAAATCTGTGAGATCAGCGGGAAACTAAAAAAATGTTAAAACAAAATTTAAATTTCAGATTATCTCAAAAATTATCTCCACAACAAATTCAGTTGATGAAGTTAATTCAATTGCCAACACAAGCATTTGAGCAAAAATTAGCACAAGAGATTGATGAGAATCCTGCTCTAGAAGACGGAAAAGAAGAAATAAAAAGCGAAGATAATTTTGAAGATAATCAAGAAAAAGATTCAGAGAATGAAATAAATATCGATGATTATATAACCGATGATGATACGCCATATTACAAAACACAAGTAAATAATTACAGCAAAGATGATGAAGATAAAAATATACCATATGCTGGCGGAAAATCATTTCATCAACATTTAAAAGATCAATTAAATACATTCAGATTAGACGAAAAAGAACGTGCAATAGCCGAGTTTTTGGTTGGTAGTATTGATGATTCAGGTTATATCCGTAGAGAAATTATTGATATTGTAGATGATTTAGCCTTTACTGCAAATGTAATGGCAGATGAAAGTGAAGTAGAAGCAGTTCTAAAAAAAGTACAAAAATTAGAACCAAGTGGTGTAGGAGCGAGGAGTTTAGAAGAATGTTTACTGATTCAGTTATATCAAAAAAAAGAAAAACCAGCACGAATTAATGCGATTAAAATTTTAGAAAATGCTTTTGATCATTTTGCTAAAAAACATTATAAAAAACTCATTCAGAAATTTAACTTCACCGAAGATGAATTAAAAGATGCTATTGCAGAAATTATTAAATTAAATCCAAAACCAGGTGGATCTATAGTTGGTAATAATAAAATAGTAGAGCAAATAGTACCTGATTTTAGTATTAAAATAGTAGAAGATAAATTAGATTTAATATTAAATTCCAGAAATGTGCCATCATTGCATATTTCACCAGATTATAAAGACATGTTGCTAGGTTATGCAAAAGCAAAAGAGAAATCAAAATCTCAAAAAGATGCTGTGTTCTTTATCAAGCAAAAATTAGATGCTGCAAAATGGTTTATTGATGCGGTAAGACAACGTCAGCAAACATTAATGTTAACGATGACATCTATTATGCAACATCAAGAAGCATATTTTTTAACAGGCGATGAAACCAAGTTGAAACCAATGATTTTAAAAGATATTGCGGATAAAATCAATATGGATGTTTCTACAATTTCTAGAGTTGCAAGTAGTAAATATGTTTCTACACCTTACGGTACAAAACTGATAAAATATTTTTTCTCTGAATCTATGAAAAACGATCAAGGCGAAGATGTTTCAACCAAAGAAATAAAGAAAATACTACAAAAAATCATTGGTGAAGAAAGTAAGAAAAAACCGCTAACCGATGAAAAATTAGCAACACATCTTAAAAGCGAAGGTTATCTAATTGCTAGACGAACCGTTGCTAAATATAGAGAGCAGTTAAATATACCTGTTGCTAGATTGCGTAAGGAAATGTAATAAATTCACACCGTGACTCAAAGTCACGGTGTGAATAGAAAGGTTTTAAAATTCACTCAAATGAATACTATCGTAATTTTAGGATTAACATTTTTAATTGGTTCATTGATTGCTGCATTTGGGCATTATTATTTTTATCAAAGAAAGAAAAAACACGCTAAATCATTAGTCTTAGATTTGAAAAACTTCAACTTAGCAGTTAAAAATGAAGATTTTATTAGAATGGATAAATATGGAAAATCACTTCTTTGGAATGTGCATTTAGACATGGAATTATTAGATAAAATTTCCGAAATAGTTGATGCAAATATTACCGAACATTCAATTTTAAAAGACTTAAAACTTTTGATTTATAATAAACAATCGAATTGGAATAGTCACTCGAGATTTTAAATTGACAAAATAATCATTTAGTTTTTCTGAATCTCTGAATGAATATTAAAAGAATCAAAAGTAAAAAACCACTAATAATCATATAATTCCAATAATTGTTAGGCGTAGTTACCAATTCCACATTTCCAACAAAAACAAAACTCGACCAATAATAAGGCGATTTCTTTAAACTACTTATATTTTTATTGTTGAGGTAATCTAATTTTGCTTTATGAATTGCATCTGTTTTTGAGTTGTTTTTTAAATGTTTATAAAAACTTCGCATTAATTCACTTGTTGCTTTGTCGTTAACTTTCCATAAAGAAACTACTAAATTTTTAACACCAGCATAAGTAAAACCTCTTGCTAAACTCATTATTCCTTCGCCTTTTTGCATTTTTCCAACGCCAGTTTCACAGGCGCTTAAAACTAATAAATCGGTTTGCATATTTAGGCCGTAAATTTCTGGTAAGTATAATGTTTCATCATAAAATTCTATAACTGCAGGATTTAAAAAGCCGCCAGCACTTGCGTGCGTCGCCAAATGAATCTGATTATAATTTTTATAATGATTTAAAAAATGTTTTTTAGTTGCTTTTTGTTCCATAAAACAAGTTGCATTGGTATGTTTTTTAAAACTAATTTGTTCCTCTAAAGTATTTGGTAAATATTGTAAATTACGTTCCTTGTTTTTGAAAAAAGGAAAGTAACCTAAATAATTAGATTCCGTTTTTTGTAATTGCTCTTGTTTTAACAAGTACAAAATATTTGCAGAAAAAGTTAAATTAATTGTAACATCTTTAACCAAATACGGAAAATTCACAAAATTACTACTTGTAGTTTCTTTAGTAAGTAAAGCATCAAAAGAAACAAAATTTAATTTTTTATCTGGTATAATAGTTAAATATTTATAAGTTGTTTCTAATTCTGGTTGCAGTAAATTTTCATATAAATAATGAGCAGTTTTTTGATAGGTAGTAACATCCTTTTTTATACTAGAACCATTGTTATAGAAAAACAAATTAATGTAGTTGGAAATTTCGTTTTTTAGTTTTTCGTTTTTAGGTAAAACACGTAGTTTTAAGTCTTCCGTTTTATTTAAACTAAAAATAAACCAGTTGTTTTTTGTTTCAAAAAAACTAACTAGCAATTGATTTTTTACTAATAAATCTTGTTGAATTTCTGCAATAGTAATTTGTTGGTTGTCTGTATTTAAAAACGGATATTTAGTCTTAATTTCTTCATTTAATACTTGTAATTTACTTGTTAAACCTGTTTTAATTACTAATTGATTTTTAATAAAATTAATGTCAGCATTTTTATCTTTTAATTCTTCTATTATAATTTTAGTAGTTACAAATGCTTTTTGTTTTTCAAGTTTATTTTTATGTATTAATAAGGAGTCTTTAGTGTATTTTGAATTTTTATGAATTAGTTCATCATTTAAAACAATTGCTTTGCTTTTTTCGATGCTTAAAAATATTTTTTCAAAATATTTTTTGTCGTTTGTACTTTTAAATAAGCCATAATACAGTTGCACAATCTCTTCGGTTCTTTTTCTGTTTTTTGTTTGCTGATCTATTTTAGATTGTTGTGAGGTGAATGTTGTTCTTAATAAATCGGCAACTTTATTGGCAAGTTCTAAATTGCTAATTGCTACTATATTGTTGTTTTTTATTTTGAAAATCTCTGCTTTTCCTTCAAAAATATCGATTAAAGTATTTTCCGCATAAAGCATTTGTTCTAATTTATTTTCTGTTTTTACTAACTTAAATTTCGGTATTAAAATAGATAAAGCATCATTAAAATGTGTAGTTGCTTTGTCTAATTTATTTAATTTTAGTAGCGTTTTCGCAATTAAAACATGCAGTTTTGCTTTTTCTCTTTTTGAAATTATTTTTGAAAAAAGTAAAGCAGTTTCAAATTGATTTAAAGCAATTTCGTATTGTTTGTTATTATAAAAAATACTGCCTTTAAGATTTCTGTTTATTAAAATTGTTTTTGTATTCGGAAATAAACTAGCGGATTTATTTATAAATCCCATTGCATTATTTACATCATTTTGCTCATAATAATTCGATGCCATTTTTGTGTAAATATCACTTTGTTGTTCTTTATTTAATTTTGTAATATTAAATAAGCTTAGTAATAACTGGTTTGCTTTTTTAGATCTATTTGTTAAATTGTAAACCGTAGCTAAATTTTTAAACGTTTTAATAAGTTGGGTTTTGTTTTGATTTTTCTCTAATAAATCAAAGTTGTTTTTCAGAATTTCTTCTGCGCGCGAATAATCACCTAAACGCATGTAGTTATTTGCCAAAGGTGTTAAGCAATATTCAATAATATCGTAATTATTTATGTTTTTTGTTTTGTGAAATAACCATGCATTTTCATAACTAATGGTTGCTTTAGGTATGTTTCCAAATTCGTTTAAATGATATGCAATATTTATTAATACATGCAGTTTTGCTATATTTTCATCGTTGGTTTTTGGTTTTCGCCACTTGTTTTTATCTGCATTTTCTAATATGAAAATCCTTTCAGGTTTAGGATTTAATAAATAATAATCAAAATGTGCATAAAAGTATTCTTCTAAATTATTTTGATTTTTTAGATAATTTATTTTTTTATGGAAGAATAAATCACTTCCGTTAAGATCCTTTTTTTTAAAATTACTTTCAATATTTTTAGTATAATAATTTAAAGAATCTTGAGCATAATTATATGTTGAGACAAAAAGAATTATATAAAATAAAATAGATTTCATTTTTTTTTGTTTAAATGACTTGTATTCCGTGATTAAACAAATCAACAAATAAACGATTCAGCAAATAACCAGTTGTTAAAACTTCCAAATAGCATAAGTTTGCAATTGTTTTGTAGGTTCGTTAAAATTCTGAATATACCGAATGCCAACGCTTGGACCAATTCTAGCAATACCAATTGTAATATCAGCAAAAATGCCGTAATTATTTAATTCGATGCCTTTATTGTAGGTGACTTCACAGGTATGTACTTCTAAATCGGTAAGTTCGTCGCCTTGTACGTTGTCAATATTTGAAAAAGTATGCGTATTAGTTTCCAATCTTGATTTTTGCCAAGCATTCACCGAAACTTGTGCGCCAAAACCAAGACCAATAATGGAGTTCACATTATATCTTAACGAAATAGGTACAATATCTAAGTAGTTTTTTTGAGTTTCAGATTTCAGTTCTGTTTTAACTAATGCAGGAAAAGCTATATCTACTTCTTCTTCGGAAAAACTGCTACTTTTTATATATTGAACACTAGCCATAATTTCGGCTTGTAAATAAAATTTGTACGATTTATATGGTGAAATAGTTACACCTGCAAAATAACCATTTGCGGTAGTATCAAAATCGGTTTTACTTGCTGCTTCGTTAAAATCTAAATCTTCATCTGATGTAAAAAAGTAATTATAACCTGCTTTTGCACCTATTGAAATACCAGGTTTGAATCTTGATGTTGATGAATTTGTAATGATTGGTTCGTTTTTATCAAAAATAATTTCGGTACGGCTTTTTGATTTTATTTTATGAAATTTTTTGCCGAATTTCATAGAATATTTCACAAAACCTTTGGTGGAATCTTTTTCATGAACACCTTTTTGATTAGAACCAGGCAAATAAATATTTTTAAACTGAAAAGAAATTTTATCGGCATAAAATATAGTGTCTATACAACTATATCGAACCTCTTTATTATCAGGGCAAATCGGTACTTTTGGGTACAGATCTAGTATTTTTAAAGTAGTTTTGTCTAACATTTTTGGTATGTCGGTATTTAGTTTAATTAAACTTGCTGGACCTTCGCCATTATTTTGGAATCTAATTTTATATTTTAAACGTTTAAAACGCGCCAATCTATAATTCATGTAATGATTGTAAACCGCCATTTTATTTGGATCGTGAGATGTAACAATTTCCATTTCTTTTTCTGTTATTTTATGTGTAGAATTACCTCTTTCCGGCACGTAAATACTACGTATAGTAAGAATTGCGCTGGTGTCTTTTAACATTTCAGGCGTTGTTTTTAAAGTAAAGAAAATGTTTCTTTCTTCGTTTGGTTCTATTGCGTCTACATTAAAAATTTTGTGATTGTAATAATCTTTTTTCGCTTCCTCTAAAGAATTTTGTAGATCTTGACGAATGGTATCATTCGCAATTAAATTTTTATTTATAAAAGTTTCAATTCCCGTAGAACGGATGAATTTATCTTTTGAAAGAGGTTTGAAATTAGATACAACCGCATCAAAATCAACTTCTTCTTCGTTATGATACGTACGAGTATCTGTTAATTCGAAATTTTTATCTTTAAATTTTGTGTCGTTATAAAACAAATATAATTTACCGTTAGTTGTAATTTTCTTATCATTTGCATAACTTAAAATTAACTGTATTTCTTCCTCAGGACTTGGTTCTCTATTATTTTGAATTCGCAAACCGTTAAAAGAAGTAAGTAACGCATGGTCTTCATTTAAGATAACTTCATCATTACTTGTTTGATCATTTGCGTTGATTTTTTTTGGTCTAGTTAAAGGCGGTTTTCCATCGTCATAATTATTTGTTGCAGATAATCTAACTTGATATTCGCCTTTTTCTTTGTAGGTATGTTTTGGTTTGTCTTTAAAACTGTAGTTTCCATCGCCAAATTCCCAGTAAGAATTCCAATGTGCTTTTGGTGCGCCAGCAATTTGTCTTAACTCTGATAATTTAGATTCAAAAAAAACCGACTTGCCTTTTATAATCTCTTTTATATTGGCTTGATGTCTTGTGGTGTCTTTTTTTACTTCTTGCGCATTTATAAAAAAGCAGAAAAGATAAAAAGATAAAAAACAGATTTTAGTTTTCATGTTTGGATGGTTTGGTTGCTATAAATATAAAAATATTTTACAAAGTAACAAAGTCAATAGTTGATTGTTTTAAGAAAAGTATTCCGATTAAATCGAAATACTTTTCAATACAAAACTAACAAGCAATTTTCCCATTAAATTAATGCTTTGTTCAAACTTATATACAATACGTTTTAAATTGTTACCTATAAAAAATATATTTTTGTAAATTAGCATTTTACTTATGGATAAAAAAGCACATGCAGATCAAAGATATATTATTGCATTATTAAATAATGACAATCGTGTTTTAGGCGAATTATATCAAAAATATTCAGGTAAAATAGTTGGTTATATTACTAAGAATAGTGGTACTTATGATGATGCTCAAGATGTTATACAAGAAACCTTAATCACAATTTTTCATCAGGCAAAAGAGAAAAACTTTATACTTACTTGCCCTTTTGATGCTTATTTTTATTTGCTTTGTAAACGTAAATGGTTAAATAAAATAAATAAAAAATCGATTAAACAGGTAACAATTTTAGAAGAAATCACATCTGTAAGTGATGAACAGGAGCGCTTAGCAAATGAAACCGAAATTTTTGAAAAACGTTCTTCATTATTTGAAGAAAAACTTATTGAATTAGGCGGAAAATGTAAAGAACTTTTAGATCTTGCTTTTAAAATTAAAAAAATGGATAAGGTTGCTGAAGCTTTAGGTGTAACTTATGGTTATGCCAGAAAAAAAAAATCGGAATGCATTGGCAAATTAACCAAGATGGTAAAAGGTTCATCAAAATTTAACAACTTAACAACTATTTAAATTGAAGATGAAAAATTTTGACTACACAGAAATTGATAAATATCTTAACGGCGAATTAACCGAAAAAGAATTATCGTTATTTAAAGAAAAATTAAAAAATGACAGTGATTTTGCTAAGGAAGTAAAATTATATCAAAAAATAGAAAGTACTTTAACTTCTAAATTTTCCAATTCTAAAGAAGAGAATGATTTAAGAAATACTTTGGAAGATTTGAGTTTGGTTTTTTCCGAAAAAGAACAAAGAGTAAAAAGTGAAAAGCGCAAAGTAAAACAAGAATCTAAAGTGTTTTCTCTAAAACGCTATAGTAAATATATGGTTGCTGCAAGTTTGGTTTTACTTGCTACAATTTTATGGAAAAATAGCATTAAACCAACATATAGTGATTTTGCAATTCATAACCGAATAGATTTGGTTGTTCGAGGAAATTCTGACAAACATTTAATTAATGCACAAGATGCATTTAACTCTAAAAATTATACGGAAGCGGAAAAAGAATTGCGAACTATTATATCTCTAGATAGAACAAAGGTTGAATTACAATTGTATTTAGGTATTTGTTTGTTAGAGCAAAATGAGTATAAAAAAGCAGAAAGTATTTTAGAAAAAATTAAAAATGGTAAATCTATTTATAAAAACAAAGCAATTTGGTACTTGTCATTAAGCAAGTTAAAACAGAAAGATTATACATCTTGTAAGGTTTATCTTAAGCAAATACCGAAAGATGCTGAAGATTATCAAAAAGCCAAAAAATTATTGAGAAAATTATAGATTTTTCATTTTTTCAATAAAGTTGTTTCTTTTTGCTTTTGCAATAGGCACATGACTTTTATCTTGTAATAAAATAGAACCTTCTTTAAGAATAGAGTTAACAAATTTTAAATTTATAAGATGCGATTTGTGACACAGAAAAAAGGATGAGTTACTTAACATTTTGCAAAATTTACCAATACTATAAGAACTTAATATCGATTTTTCGTTTTTAATATAAATTTTGGTATAACCATCGACACCTTCAAACCTAACAATATCTTTAACTTTAATAAAACTTAAACCTTTTTGTGTTGGTATTGCAATACTTTTTTGTGCTGAATTACTGTCTAAACGTTCTAATAATTGTACGTTTTTTTCAAAAGAAGTTTTGTGATTAATATTTTTTAAAGCACTATTAATTGCATGTTTTAGTTCATCATTATCAATTGGTTTTACTACATAACCAATAGCGCAATGTTGTATGGCTTCTATGGCATAATTGTTATATGCTGTAACAAAAATGATTTCAAAATCAGGATTCTTTATCTTAGCTAACACATCAAAACCACTTAAAATTGGCATTTCTATATCTATGAAAACTAAATCTGGTTTTAATTCATTTATTTTGACAACTGCTTTTTCAGGATCTAAAAATGCTTCTATAACTTCTATATCGGGAAAAAATCGATTTACTTTAATCTGCAAACCTTCTAAGGCTTTTTCTTCATCATCAATTAATATCGCTTTGACTGTATTCATTTTTGGTAAAGGTTAGGTTAACGGATGTTCCATTATTGTTTGACGTAGTTTTGTAGGTAACAATCCATTTTTTTGTTTGGTTTAGCAAATCAATTCTTTCTTTAATAACATTGGTTGATTTGTTTTTATTTAGTTTACTCTTTAATGAGTTTTTTTGTATTTCTTTTGATTTTTCTATACCAACACCATTGTCATTAATGCTTATTTTAATACTGTTTTTGGTAATAAATGTAAAATAAATCTGAATTAAACCTTTTCCTTTGTTATGAAATAAACCATGATTTACCGCATTTTCTACAATAGGTTGTAAAAGCATTGCTGGTATTTTAAACCTGTCAACCGTAAAATCATTAATTACATCTATTTTATAGTTGAAATCTTTACCAAAACGCATTTTTTCAATTTCTAAATAACCGTTTAGTAAATTGATTTCATCTTTTAAATTAATCTCTTTTTCACGCGAAAAATCAAAGAACATTCTAATTAATCTTGCAAATTTCACTAAATATTTTTCGGATAAATCAATTTCATTTTTGGTAATAAAATATTGAATAGCATTTAAAGAATTAAATACAAAATGAGGATTCATTTGACTTCTTAATGCATGTAATTCAAAATCGGCTAGTTTTTTTTGGGCATTTAGTTTTTTGGTTTGTTTTACTAATTCTTTTTTTCTGAAACCTAAAATTATTCCTATAAAACTTATTAAACCAATCAACCAAAATAAAATTTTAGCCACCAATGTTTGATGCCAAAGTGGTGCAATCTTAAATTTTAAAGAATTTTCTTTTCCATTTGATTTAATTGTTAATTCATAATTATTTGGTGGTAAATCATTAAAAGAAATCTGATTAGAAGTTGTGGTAATCCATTTTTTCTGTATCGGAAGTAATTGATATTTGTAGATAAAATTTTTATTTTCAGAAAAATCAATACTTGCAACTTTTATTTGTAAATGATTATTTGTTGTGTATGTAGTCTTATCATCTATTAATATTTTATTATTATAAATAAGATTGTCCACATAAATATTTATAAATTGGTTCTTCTCTTTTTGATTTATTGGCGTTATGCTTATACCATCATTACTACTTGTAAAAACAGCATCATTAGTAACATAAATGCCATTTATATGATTTGAACCTAAACCATTATTTACAGTATATTTTTGTATTAATTCAATTTTATTATCTTTTTTCTTGTAGTGCCAAGCACCTTTATTTGTAGCTAACCAAATATTATTGTCTTTTACAAAAGCAGTTTGAACATTTAAAAAATCTGATTGTTAAATTAGTGATATACGCACCAAAACCATCGGTACATAAAATTGCTTGCTCTGTATTAAATTTTTTCAAAAAACTAATAGGATAATTAAATATAGACTCCTTAAAAACATTTTCTAATTTACTATTTTTAAATATTTTAAGTCCGTTAGACGTTGCGATTAATATATTGTCATTTATTACTTCTAAATCTCTTATACCATTTTGACGGTATTGCTTAATGGTATCAAAATTTTTACTGAATTTAAACAAACCTGCAGAACCATAACCGTAAAGATATTTGTGCCAATAAACTAAATCTCTTGCTTCATCATTTACTCTATATTTGAAAACTGTTTTTAAATTACGTTTGATTCCATTTTTATTTGAAATAATTTTATAGTTAGTTAAATAATATTCTGTATAGATAGAATCTATAAAAACAGCATTGTACATAAAGTTTTTTTCTTTTATAAAAGGTTTAAATGATTTAGTGTTTTCATTGTATTTGTAAAATCCTTTATCGTACACATTGGCAATTAATTTATTATTTACCCATGTTATTTTTCCAATTTTTTCATTTTTTAATTGTGTGATTGATTTTCGTTTAGCATTAGCAATAAAATAGACACCTTTATTAAAAGTAGCGATCCAAAGATTATTGTTTTTATCAATAAATGAGAAATGTGATTTTATATTTTCAGGAATATAAGTGGTGTTTGTTAAATTAAAATTTTTATCTAAAACAGAGGTGAAACCTAAACCCGAAAACTGTATTTGATTGTTTACCTTATTGAATCTAACAAATTTTGTTTTATCAAACTTTAATTGGTTTTTATAACTTTTAGAAAATAGTTTTAAAGTATTTAGATTTAAAATATAATAGTTTTTGTTGTTTGCCCAACAATAAGTACTATCGTTTAATTGAGCTCTATAAATTATTGATTTTCTGAAATTTGGTAATATTTTAATTGCCTTTAAATTTTTGTTAATTATTAAGGTAGAATTCTTAGCACTATTTTGTTTTAAATATTTTATGTTGGCGTGTAGTACTGGTTCGGTTTCTCCGTCATCAAATGTTACTTTCTTTGATTCCCATTTATTATCTTTTAATTCATAGAAATTTAAATTATTAGTAAACTGTATTCTGTTTTTATTTTGATTGATTGCAATAGGGAATAAAATTTCTCCTTTATGACTACTTTCAAAGGAGTAAATACTATCCTTTTCTATATAGCCCATTTTAGCGGCTTTGGTAAAAAACCAAAATTTATTATCGTCTGTAATTCTAAAGTCCCAAATATCATTGGTTGGCAAACCTTCTTTAGTAGTAAATGTTTTAAATGTTGTGCCGTTGTATTTTACGATGCCTTTATCGGTTATAAACCAAATAAAACCCTGTTTATCTTGGGTAATTCTATACACATGATTGCTTGGTAAACCGTCTTTTGTAGTATAGTTTGTATATTGTTGCGAAAATGAAAAACTCCATATCAAAAGAAATAATATATTGATATGGAGTTTTTGCATGGGTTGATTCAATTTGAATTGTAAAAGTAATTGTTTTACTTTTAATTTAATTAGCTAAATTTAGAATTTTGTTCTTTTAACTCTTTCGCCTTTACGGTTAAAGTTTTTGTTTCTTTTGCGTTTCGTTGCACTAGTATTATCGATTGGCGTATATTCCCATTTTCTTTTACCTAACTTTGATCTACATTTATTAAGTTTTTCTAAATCACCATTGTAATAATAAGTAACGCCATTGTTTGTAAAAAGATGTTTCTTTACGTGTGCTTTTTTAGATGCTTCTTTTACTGCTTGTGCTGTAGCACCTTCCCAACTTTTTTTAATTCCATTACAGCAATGCATGTTTAAATCTGGCGTGCCGCTTGTTGTTTTCACGAATAGTTTACTGTCTATTACACCATCACAATCATTGTCTCTACCATCTTCTTTAACCATAATACCACTTGCAGAAAGATTACTCCTTGTAGTATTATGATTTGCTTTTTCTTGTGCATTTATTATTATAAATGTACAAATTGTGATTACTGTTAAAATTATTTTTTTCATAATATATAATTTAATTTTACCTACTCTTTTTAGGATTTTCGGTTTACTCCTTTGTTTTATTAATCTAAAATAACACCAATTGTTCCATCATAATGACCAGTAATTCCGTTGTAAGTATAATCTACATCTATTGTGCCTGTGTTTGTAGTAGTGTCAAAATTATAACTGTTTATAGTAATGTTTGGATTTCCGTTTTGAGCGTGCATAATTGTATTGTTTTCATCTCCAAAACCAAATTCAAAACCATTAGAGAAATAACCTAAACTAATAATTGAACCAGAAAGTATTACAGAATCAGATGCTCCACCAACATAAGTATTGCCAACCTGTATGTTTGGATAAGGTGTTAATACGTTACCATTTGCACCATCTTGAATGTTTATAAATACAAAGTTAGTTGTGTTAACCGAAAAATGGTAATCGTCTATGCCTCCATCAGAACTTGGTATATTATTTACATTATCTATCATTCTGCCATTGGTAAAAAAGAAATTGATTTCGTCTTGGTTATCTTCGTCAAATTCAATGTAAGCGTTTGGCGTATCGTAATCTGTAGCGTCAATGGTAAATTTATTTACCGTTGTAGAAACGTCATCGTTTTGATCGCATGAAATTAAGTTACATGCGATTGTTATTAAAAATATTTTAAATACTGTTTTCATTTTTATCTGTTTATTTGTTATTATTAAATTGCAATGCCTCTGAAAATTTAAAAGTAAAAAAGGCATCTTTATCTTTGTAATAGATAACTTTTACATTATCATAATTGTCATTTAAAAAAATGATTTTATGAAAATTTTCTTCGGTTAACTTCTTTTTATTTTTCAAATAATATTTAACTATTTCTATCTTTTTACTTTCTGAAAGGTTGCTTAAAGTTGATGTTGTATTTTTTATTGAATTTTGTTTTTCTTGTTTTTTTTTACAACTTAACGTTAAGATGAGCATAAAGAATGATAAAATAACTAGTCTTATAGCTAAATTCATTTTATTAATTTACAATATCGATAGTTGTACAAATTTCGCCTTCGGTAATTGTATGATTAACACCAGAAGTATCGTCATAAGTTCCTGAAAAAGTAATTCTAACTTCATCGCCAACTGCATTGGCAGATTGTTCAATAGTAAAAGTTACATTCACATTAGTTTCATTATTTAAAAAAATAATATTTGCTACATCATTTGTTGTAAACCAATCGGAAGCAAAAGGAGCAGTTTCTGTATTTTCAGTAATTGTTGAATGATAGTAAAAACCACCATTTTCATCTGTCCAAATATCATAAAATTTACCAATGGCAGCGTCGTTATGAATTTCGCCAGTTACTAAAGCGTTATCAAAACTTATTAAATTGCCATCTAATTCATAACTTATACCTGAATTGCAGGTATTTTCAGGATCAGTCACACAAGCACCATCTACACAAATTGTTTCGCCTTCACAATCTGTTGTGCTGTTATCAATTTCACCATCACAATTATTGTCTAAACCGTCGCATAATTCTTCCGCTTCAGGATAGATAGTATCGTTATTGTCATCGCAATCTGTACCATATAGGACATAACCTAATGGTGCATTACATGCTTCTGTTGTTTTATCGGGATCACCAAATCCATCACCATCATTGTCATAATACCAAATAGATTCATCACAAGAAGGTTCTCCTCCACAACTTGAACCAATAAATAAAGTAGCAAAGGCTAATAATAGTAAAGGTATTCCTGTTTTAAAAATTTGTTTTTTCATTTTATTAAAGTTTTAATTGTTTGTTTTTTAATTTGTTATAAAATAATAATGTACTTAAGATTAATAATAATGCTATGAATTGTGAATGTGATAAAATGCCGTCAATAATAAAGCCACGTTTATCACCTCTAAATAGTTCTAAAAATCCTCTTACAATGGCATAAAATGCTATGTAAATTAAGAATATTTGACCTTGAAATTGTTTGTTTTTTTTTATTAAGAATAGAATACTCATTATACTTAACAAGCCTACAATTTCATATAACTGTGATGGATGTACTGGTATTCCGTTTGTTTTCGGAAAGTTCATTCCTGTAAAAGAATTTGTTGGTTTGCCATAACAACAACCTCCAAAAAAGCAACCCATTCTACCAATTGTATGAACAATAGTTGTTGTAATTGCTAGAATATCTAGCATTGGCAAAACCGGTATTTTGTGTTTTTTTAAATACCAAATTAATATTGGTATTATGGTTATAAAAGAACCATAAAATACAAATCCACCAGAAAAATTATCTAGCATTAATTTTGGATTTCTAAAAAAATATAAAGGTCTTTCAAGATAAAAGAATAATTTTCCACCAACAAATCCTGCAATAAAAATCAAGTAAAAGAAATTGTTTGATAAATTAAAAATACCTAATTCTTTTTTTGCACTCCATTTTGTATAAATTGATGCCACTAATGTACCTACAACAATGCAAAATGCATAAGTATAAATGGTGAAATTGCCTATATGTAATAATTCAGGATGCATTTTGTTTTTTTTAAAACCCCCCATAATCTATATTAAATCCCCTCAAAATTAATAAAGAAAATGGTTCGTAAATTAGTTTTATGGAATGACAGCGTCTATAACTACACAATATTCTGCTTCTACATTATTTGCTGATAAATCGAATCTGAACTCTTCACCAACCAAAGTTCCTGCACGTTGGCAAGTAACTAATACAGGATAAGTGTTTCCGTTAATTAAAAGATTGATGTTTTCGGTTGCACCAAGAGTTACTGCAGATGTTGTAAAAACAACAAATGGTGTGCCGCCATAAATTTCTACTGCAGGAATACCTGTTCCTCCATTATTTGGAAAATACTCTGTGGTTAAATCTGCTTCTGGTAATAAGGTTTGTGTGTTGTCACTTGTGTCTACAAAAGTCAAACCTTGGTAAGAACATTGGTTTTCGTTTGGATCGTTGCCATCATCATTATCGCAACTGCTAAATAATGTTATTGTTAAAATTATTAGTAATACTGTTTTAATTGTTTTCATATTGTTGTTATTATTATTTAAAGTATTTAAGAGTTTTACTTATGAGTAAGTCAGGTTAATTTTTATCAAAACCGTATAAAAGTCTACCATTAATAGGGTATTCATTTATGAAGTTAGTTATCGGTTTAATTTCAAAAACAGTTGCGTTTATGGTTGGCCAATCGCTAAAAGTGAAGTAATAATTATCATCACAATTGTTTTCATGTTTTTTTAGTTTAAAGTACTTCATCTATAATTACACAGAATTCGGATTCTATAGTCCCGTAACTTAAGTCATATCTAAATTCTTCACCAACTGTATTTCCTGCTCGTTGACAAGTAACTATAGGACCGTTTTGTATTACTCCATTTACACTATATTCACCTACTGTACCTATCGCTCCAACAGTTATAGCATCAGTTGTAAAAAATATAAAATCTCCGTTTGGTGCTGTTCCTGCAATTTCAACTCCAGGTAATCCGAATGGACCATTACTTGCGTTTGGGAAAAATTGTGTGTTTAAGTTTGCTTCTGGTATTAATATTTGTGTGTTGTCGCTAGTGTCAACATAACTTAACCCTTGATAATCACACTGACTTTCGTTTGGGGCATTGCCATCATCATTATCACAACTAAAAAATAAAGTTGCGGTTAAAATAATTAATAATACTGTTTTAATTGTTTTCATTTGTTTTGTTTTATAATTTTCACTTTTATATCTGAAAATAAGTTTTTTGTTACCTAAAAAAGTCACATAAACTATAATTCCCTTCAATTATATTTATGTGACAAACTAACAACTATATTATTTTTTGATTAATTTTAATGTTGCATTATTACTATTAGAGTTAATTTTTATAAAATAGACTCCATTAGAAAAATTGAATACATCTAAAGTGTTTTCACCTATTAATAAATTGCCTTTTTTAATAAATTGACCGCCAATATTAAATATTTTATAATTAGATAATCTGTCTGTTTTAATTGTTACTTGGTTTTTTGAAGGATTTGGGTAAATAGATAAATTTTTATTAAATATTTCATCTTCGACGGAAGCAGTAGCGTCTTGACCACTACAATTTTCATCAATGCCATTATTAGGAATATCGATTGCTCCAGGGTTAATTGAAGGGTCTGAATCATCACAATCACCAGATATAGATATGTAAGTTGCTGGTTCAGAACCAAAACATACTTGAATATCTAGACTTGTGTCATTAGAACCATAACCATCGCCATCTGCATCGTAATAATAAGTAGTTGTTACACCTTCGTCAACATTACCATCACAATTATTATCATAACCATCACAAATTTCTGTTGCTCCAGGAAAAATAGTTGCATTATTATCATCACAATCTCCTGTGGTTATGGTAAAACCATCGCCATCTGCATCTGTAATATTATCACACTCTAGTTGAGTTTCTACAAAAGTACTTGTACTATCAATATAAAAAGACCAAGCAGTTGTGCTCCAAGCAGCATCATCAACAAAAATACAAGTTAAATTTGGGTTATTTGCCGTGCTAAAATAATAGGTGTAATTATTAAAATTAGAATTATTACCATTTCTTAAATCCAAGAAATTTAATTGATTATTATTACAATTTAATGAAATAAAGGATGTATTATTAGATAAATCTAAAGAAGTTAGTTGATTATCCGAACAATGCAAGGTGTTTAATGCTAAATTAGACGATAAATTTAAATTGGCTAATTGGTTATTAGAACAATGTAAATCTATAAGTGCTGAATTGGCAGCGGAGATATTAATATTAGTAAGTTGATTTTCGGCACAAATTAAATATTCTAAGTTTGAGTTTACACTTAAATCTAAAGTAGTTAATTGATTCCACGTGCAATGTAAATAAATTAAAGATAGATTTTGAGAAACATCTAAATTTGTGAGATGATTCTCTGAACATGATAAGTTTTCTAAAAAACTATTATTGGTTATGTTTAAACTGCTTAACTGATTGTTTGCACAATTTAAATTGGTTAGCGCCGTAAAGTCCTCTATACCAGTTAAATCAAAAATATTTTGACTAATTACATTTAATATTGTAACTGTGTTTATATTAGCAGTAGGCACTTGACCATCATTAGGTATATTGTCATAAGCACTAAGTGCATTTTCAAAGTTTGTATCTGGTATTGCTGTGTATTGTGCAAAACCAAAATAACTAAATAATACGATAAATAAAAATAAATTTGTTTTCATGTTGTTGCTTTTAGGTAATTATTTGTAAGAGTTTATTTTATATTTCAAATATAAAATATAGCATTGTCTTAAATAAGGCATATTAGATGAACAACATACTTAATTTGATGAACTGTACTTTTTTTTTGATTAAAGAAATTTTCAATAAAAAAACCACACAACATAGATTGCTAAAACGAGTTGTATGGCAACTAACAACTTA
>JAMONN010000249.1 GCA_027065775.1 Flavobacteriaceae bacterium
ATATTCTTCTACATATACTTCGTGAAAGAACACATTTTTAGTTAATAAATTTAAGCGCACAGGTTGATTGTATGTTATAAAATGTACTTCATTACCATTTTTAGCTAATGCTAAACCTAATTCTGTTGCTACAACACCACTTCCGCCAAATGTTGGATATAAAACGATTCCTATTTTCATATATAGATTTATATTTAATTTTATTAAGTCGTAAGAAATGAAACTTTCTTTCTTAAAAAACTGTATTTTTGTATTGCTTTTTAAGGCATAGTAAAATTAATTTATTTAATGAAGTTTAAAGATTTTTTAACAATTATTTCTACAATTAAATTGAAACATTTAGGTGGTTTAGATACGCAACTTAAAATGACACCTATAGAAAGACTACAATTAGATTTGTCAAAAATAATTGCTAAAAACCCCAAAGAAGCAGCAGTTTTAATGTTAATGTATCCAAATAAACATCAAGAAACTTGTTTTTTGCTAACTAAACGAGCAAATTATAAAGGTACACATTCTGCACAAATTAGTTTTCCTGGAGGAAAAAAGGATTTAAAAGATACTTCTTTTTCAGAAACTGCCTTAAGAGAAACTTTTGAAGAAGTTAATGTATCTGCAACAGAAATAAATATTATTAAAAATTTAACCAAAACCTATATTTCGCCTAGTAATTTTTGGGTATATCCATTTATTGGCATAATGCATAAAACACCAACTTTTAAAAAAAATTATGAAGTTGCTTCTTTAATAGAAGTTACATTACAGCAATTATTAGATACTAAAAATGTATCGTCTGTGTGTATAAAAACTTCTTATATGAATAATGTGGAAGTACCATGTTTTAAATTCGGAGATCACATCGTTTGGGGTGCAACTGCTATGATTTTAAATGAAGTTAAAGAATTGTTTTTGGAATTTATAAAGTAACAAAACGCGAATAAATATAAATAAGTCACAAACTTTTGTATTTTAGCGAACCAATAATTAACAAATGAAATTATATAAACAAGATGTTTTTGGAAATGCATTATTTTTAAAACGCTTTTTAATTAGAGTACTTGGTGCAATATCACACCGTAGATTTAGAGGTTTTAACCAACTTCATATTGAAGGTTCTGAAATTATACGCGATTTGCCAGATGCTAATGTGCTTTTTGTTTCAAATCACCAAACTTATTTTGCTGATGTAGTTGCCATGTTTCATGTTTTTAATGCTTCTCTTTCAGGAAGAGTAGATACTATTAAAGATATTGGTTATTTATGGAGACCAAAAACAAATCTTTATTTTGTTGCTGCAAAAGAAACAATGAAATCAGGTTTACTACCAAAAATTATGGCTTATATTGGTTCTGTTTCTATTGAGAGAACTTGGCGTTCAAAAGGTGAAGATGTCAAAAGGCAAGTTAAAATGTCTGATGTAAATAATATTAGTAAAGCCTTACAAGATGGTTGGTTGATTACTTTTCCGCAAGGAACAACCAAAGCATTTAAACCAATTAGAAGAGGAACAGCGCATATTATAAAAACCAATAAACCAATTGTAATACCAATTGTAATTGATGGTTTTAGACGTTCGTTTGATAAAAAAGGGCTATTGATTAAAAAACGTGGTGTTTTACAATCTATGGTAATTAAAAAACCTTTAGAAATCGATTATGAAAATGAGTCAACTGCGGATATTGTTGAAAAAATTGAAATGGCTATAGAACAACATTCTTCCTTTTTAAAAGTGATGCCAAAAGAAGAAGTTGAAAAATATTTTGAACAAGAAGACGAATTAAATAGACAACGTAAGTATAAAGATGGTTGATTTTTTATCGATATTAAATAGTTAAAAATTTCGCCACTAATTTTAACGAACATTAATGTGTTTTAACTATTATTGTTTAGTACATGACAAAAACACAACTTACTGATTATTAATAAATTAAATGTTAAATAATTAGTTTAAAACATTGATATTCAGCCAAACTCATTTTTAGTTACTACCAAAACAAGAGGATTTAATTCTTAGTATCGATAAACAACTCCTAGCATAAAGATATTTATATTTGATTGACCAAACTTCCAATTAGTTCTATTAATGCGCGATGTTTTTTTAACTTGCACATAACGACTTTATATATTGTCGTTTTAATGCAATATATATAATTGAAGTCTAAAGTACGTAAAAATAAATAACAAAAGTAACTAAAGTTAATAATTAATAACAAGCATTTAAAATTAATTGTATGTTTGTTTTAATTTTTTATTTTTAAATGAAGCGTCACCAACATTACTTATTATATAAACCTTATGACTATTTAAGTCAGTTTATAAATAACCAAACTAAACGTAAAAATAAAAAATTACTTGGCGAGTTATATAACTTTCCAGAAGGAATAATGGCAATTGGTAGATTAGACCAACCTTCCGAAGGTTTGTTGTTACTAACTACAGACGGCAAATTTAGTGAATACATAAGAAGTAATAAAGTCGAAAAAGAATATTATGTTCAAGTAGATGGCATTATTACTAATACAGAAATAGCACAATTAATAATAGGAGTAGAGATTTCTACTAATGAAGGGTTGTATAAAACAAAACCATGTATTTGTAAAATAATAGAAAATCCGAATTTTCCAGAACGTTCAAAAAAAGTTAGAGATGACAGACATGGTCCAACATCTTGGATTTCTATTACCATCACAGAAGGTAAATTTAGACAAGTAAGAAAAATGACAGCAAAAGTAGGTTGTCCAACTTTACGATTAGTTCGTGTTAGGATAGGTGAGTATGATTTAGGTAATATGGAAATAGGTGAAATTAAACAATTAGAACTCTAATTTATTATAGGTTTATATTTAACTGAAAACAGACAGTTTTGTGCTGAAAAATGGAACACTGATAACACGAAATAAATAGATTTTACGGGGTTTTTTATTTGAAAATCAAAAAATTCATGAAAATCCAATTTACGAATAATCATTTTGTAAATTTCTTGACTGAATAAATCACTAGAACTAACAATTATAATTCACTATTTTAAAGTTTCTTCAAATAACTTAAAAATACGTTTATATTCATCAGTCCAACTGCTTGGTTCAACAAAACCATGTTTTTCTACAGGATATAATGCCATTTCCCAGTTTTCTTTTTTCAGTTCGATTAATCGTTGTGAAAGTCGTATTACATCTTGCATGTGTACATTGTCATCCACCATTCCGTGAAGAATTAGTAAATTACCTTTTAAACCTTCCGCAAAATTAATTGGCGAACTTTGTTGATAAGCAATACTATCTAACTTTGGTGTATTTAAGATGTTAGAAGTATAACCGTGATTATAATGTGCCCAATCGGTTACCGATCTAATTGCAGCACCAGATTTAAATGTTTCTGAAGCGTTAAATAATGCCATTAAAGTGATAAATCCTCCGTAAGAACCGCCATAAATTCCTATATTATTTTTGTCGACTCCTAATTTTTCTACTAAATACTTTGCACCATCGACTTGATCGGATAAATCTTTTCCACCCATATGCCTATAAATTGCTGTTCGCCAATCTCTTCCGTAACCTTTACTTGCTCGGTAATCGATATCTAAAACCGTATAACCATTATCGGTTAAAAAATTATGAAACATATATTCTCTATAATAACCGCTCCACCATTTATGCGCGTTTTGTAGATAACCTGCGCCATGTACAAATATAATGGCAGGTTTATTTTGAGTACCATTTTTGGCTTTGTATAATCTTGCGGTTACTTTTTTTCCGTCGGAAGCAGAAAATTTTACCATTTCTGGAATTTTCCACGAATAAGAATTAAATTCTTTTGTAGTAGAATTGGTTATTTGTTTCGCTTCTTCATATTGGTTTGTTTCTTTAAGATACAATTCCCATGGTTTATTACTAAAGGAATATAAATCGGCATAATATTTTTTATTAGGCGAAAAAGTAACAGTATGATTGCCAGTTCTGGTGGTAATTTTTCGATTTACTGATAAGGATTTCAAGTCTAATTGATATAGATGTCTTTCGCCAGTATTTTCTTCGTTTGTAGTAATGTAAAACGAATTTTTGTCTTTTGATAATATGGCATTGTGCACTTCCCAATTACCTTTAGTTAGTGCTTTTGTTTTACCAGAATTTACATTGACTTTATATAAATGTGAAAAACCTGTTTTTTCAGAATGAAACCAAAATTGCTCATTATCTAACCAACCAGAATTTCCTTTAGAAGAGTTCCACCAAGGTATTCCAGGACCGCCAACCCAAGCATCATCATGTTGATTGTTAAGTTCTGTTAATTTACCTGTTTTTAAATTTAATTTTGCGTACCAGCGATCTTTGTTGTCTTGTGCTTTAATTTCGATGATTGCATTTGTCCCATCTTCATTATAAAAAGGACCAAAACAATTTACTTTTCGTGCTTTTTCAGATTTGGATTTATAATCCGAATAATTTTTTAAATATTTTGGTGTATCGTAAATTCGACTCAGATTAGAATAATCAACTTGATATGTGGTATCTTTTGCTAAGTCTAAAACCCAAAATTCATGATTTGCAAGTTTGCCACCAACTTTGCTATTAGTATTTTGTGTGGTTGTATAACCAGATTCATTTACAAAATGAGCAATTTTTATAGGTTCGTTATTTGAATATTTTGATAATTTATAGGTAACAAATTTTTCGTCTTTACTTAAGGTAATATTTGAAATATTTTTTCCGTTAAGGTAAATGGCTTTCGGTTCATTTATTTTTAATAAATCATCATGCTTTTTATCTAATTCTCTTTTTATTTTTCGTTCTTTTAGAATATCAAATAACTCTAACTGCTGCTTTTTCAACCAAACTTTCTGCTTGTCATCTTTGTCTTTAGTTGATTTGTTACCTTTTGTAAAATTAGTGACTTGTATTGTTTTCCCCATTTCTGAAATAAACAAGTTGTTGTTTTTTTGATAAACAAAACTTATAGCATCCTTTAAAAATTTCGGATTAGATTCTCTTTCATTAAATGTATTTACAATTAATTCACTTATCCCAGAATTATTATTATATATATGTAGATCCCCATTTTTTACATAGATTTTTAGTTTTTTATCTTTATTATAATCGTATTGATATGCTATTGGTAGGTTTTTCTCTTCTTCAATAGTTACTTCTTCTGTTTTTTGAGTTGCTAAAGTATATTTGTATAGTGATGAAATTGGTTTCATTTCTGGATTCCAATTAAAATAGATGATTTTACTGTCTTCGCTCCAAAAAATATTTTCTGGCGAATAACCAATAAAATTCTTGCCTTGCATAATTTGCTCGATAGATAATACGGATGACTTATTCTGTGAGAAAATATTGTGATGAACTACGAGAATTATTAATATAAGAATTATTTTTTTCATCTGTTATTTGTTAAAGATATTACGTTCCTATGGAACTTAGTATTGTTTTAATTTAATAATATTACGTTCCTATGGAACTTTGTATTGTGTTAATGGTGTTGTTTTAATGATATTACGTTCCTATGGAACTTTGTATTGTGTTATTACTTTAATGATATTGCGTTCCTATGGAACTTGTATTGTGTTAATTTAATGATATTACGTTCCTATGGAACTTGTATTGTGTTA
>JAMONN010000250.1 GCA_027065775.1 Flavobacteriaceae bacterium
GGCATCAAATGTAACTACAGGAACAAAACTTAGTGTAAGCTTTTGGGTAAAAACCAGTACAACAGGTACAAAAGTTATTCTTAATGATGCAGATGGAATTACGTCTTCATTAGCAGGGTATGAAATTTATATGCAAAATGGTTTACTTAAAGTAAGGTTTGGTATGAATCATACTTGTTATCCAGCACTAGATCAATCAAGAATAGCTACATCTACTAAAAATATAGCAGATGGGAATTGGCATCATATTGTGATGACCTTAGAGTATAAAGTGTTCCCTTCTTCTGGAAACGTTCAAGCATTATTATGTTATATTTATATGGATAATTTACCTGGTCATCAAGGAACTAATAGTATTTCAGGTTTACCTGCATCATGTATAGTAACCCAAAATATAGATACAACAGGTAATCTTTCTCTTGCAAACGATAGAGGTCAAACTTTAGGAAATGGAAATCGTTATGGAGATACTATTGATGATATTTTAATTTATAATCGTCTTTTAACTTCAGCTGAAAGACAATCGATAGCTACTTATAATGGGTATTGCTTTGCACCAGAAACTTCTTTATTTTCGGCAGTAGTTACTTCAAACACTACGGGAACTGTGAGTATTTCGGGTTCAGGAACTTTTGATATCGCATATCATAAAACATCAGAACCATTTAGTAATGTTACTATCGTTACTGGTGTAAATTCGGGCTCTACAACACTCACAGGTCTTAATGAGTCTACAAGTTACGATGTGTATATTCGTGAACAATGTGCGTCTATTGGAACAGCAACTGGTTGGTCGGCATCGAGAAACTTTAGAACTTTAGGTAAAATTTTTGTAAACTTAAATGCTACTGGAGCAAATGATGGTTCTTCTTTTGCAGATGCCTTTACCGATTTACAAGACGCTTTAGCTATTTCTCAAAGTGATGGGCAAGAAATTTGGATAGCAGCTGGAACCTATAATCCACATGCTTCAAATAGAAGTACTTATTATGTTATAAATAAAGAAAACATGAAAATATATGGTGGTTTTACAGGAACTGAAACTCAATTATCAGATCGTGTCATTGGAGCAAACGAAACTATTTTGTCTGCAGATTTACAAGCAAATGATGTTAATATTACTGATTATCTTGGTAATTATTCTAACGCTACAAGAACAGATAATAGTTACCATGTAATTTATGTCACAGGAAACAATTTACTTTTAGATGGATTAACTATTAGTGATGCTCATAATAATCAATCTGGAACTTCTAGTGTAGGAGCTGCAATTCTAAAACACAAAACCATTCCTTATTTAACCATTAAAAACTGTGTTATAAAAGATAATGTTGCTAGAAATGCAAATGCTGGATTAATGGCGGAATTTGAATTAACTGCAGCAGTAAACGGTACGGGAGCTTTAGTAGTTGAAAATAGTAAGTTTATAAATAACATGTCACGAGGGGCTTCTGGTATTTATAGTATTGTTAGAGCCTATAATAATGTTGATATAACCGTAACAAACACTTTGTTTGACGGTAATATAGTAGGTAACTTAAATTCAACTAATGCACAAGGATCTAGTGGTAGTGCATCTTGGTTTAGATCAATAGCTCAAGGATCTCATGTTACATTAAATTTAACAAACAATACGTACGTTAATAATATTGACTTAGGTACAGATCAATCACTAAATAATTTTAGTAGAGGTACAGTAACTATTAGTAGGCAATCTGGGATATCTGGGTTTTTTAATGCTAATGTTAGCAATTGTATTTTTTTGAATAATACAGCAACTGGAGGAGCAACTACACGTTCTATTACAGATTCATGGAAATTTCCTATAAGTTCTTTAATTGTCCGTAATTCATTAGATCCACTTAATTTTAATGATGATAGTATTACAAGTAAAGTAAATACAATTAATGCAGACCCATTATTTACAAATGCTGCAAACAATGATTTTACATTAACAGCAAGTTCGCCTGCAATAAATACAGGAGATAATAGTTATGTAACTACAGCATTTGATTTAGCAGGAAATCAACGTATTTTTAATAGTACGGTAGATATGGGTTGCTATGAATCTGCATTTTACATAGCAACTTACGAATTAACTACAAACGTAATAGGTTCAGGTTCAGTTTCGCCAAGTGGAATAACAACTCATAATGATGGAGCAATAGTAAGTGTTGTAGCAACACCAGTTGCAGGTTGGTCTTTTGATGGTTGGTCTGGTGCAAGTACTTCTGTTAATTCAAGTATTTCTATTACTATGGATGCAGATAAAACGTTAACTGCAATTTTTAGTCAGATTCAATATGAATTAACTATTATTGAAAACGACGGAACAGTAACTCCTGATAGTGGAACATTAGCAAATGGCGTTTATACTTATAATGACGGAACAGTTGTTGAAATTACTGCAGTTGCAAATACAGGTTTTGTATTTGATTATTATGAAATAACAGACTCTAACGGAATTACTAATAGTTCTACAAATCCGTTATCTATTACTATGACAGAAAATATGATTGTGGAAGCAATTTTCACCTCAACTGCAGGAATTAATGACAACATCAATTTAGATTTTATCGTATTCCCAAACCCTGTGAGTAATTTATTAAATATTCAATTAAATGAAGAGATAAATAATATTGAAATATTTAATTTAATCGGTCAGAAAATAATCGAAAGTAACACGAAACAAATAAATGTTTCTAATTTAGAAAATGGTGTTTATTTAATTAAAGTAAATACTATTTCTAACAAATCCGTTACTAAACGATTTGTAAAAAAATAGTAATTAATAATTTTAGTTTTTTATTAAAAGGGAAATCATTAATTTGGTTTCTCTTTTTTAATTATAATGTTTTTTGAACCACTTCAAAAACTTGACTTCCTTCACATTTTAAAGTTTTATGTGGATATTTTAATATTAACGCATAATCATGCGTTGCCATTAAAACACTTTTGCCACTTTGATGAATTTCTTGTAAAACATCCATAATTTCCATAGAAGTTTTCGGGTCTAAGTTACCTGTTGGTTCATCGGCTAAAATCACATCTGGATTGTTTAATAAAGCACGTGCTATGGCAACACGTTGTTGCTCACCACCAGAAATCTGAAAAGGCATTTTGTCTATACAATCAATAACACCAACGCGATTTAACACTTCGTTAATCTTATTTTTCATATTTGCTTTATCTGTCCAACCAGTTGCCCGTAAAACAAAGCGTAAATTTTCATAAACATTACGGTCATTTAATAATTTAAAATCTTGAAAAACAATGCCTATTTTACGTCTTAAAAACGGAATTTCCTTTTCTTTTAAATTTTTTAAATCGAAACCTACAATTTCTCCAAGACCATCTAATAATGGCAGATCACCATATAAAGTTTTCATTAAACTACTTTTACCTGAACCTGTTTTACCAATTAAATAAACAAAATCATTATTTCTTATTTGTAAATTTACATTGCTTAATATTTTTATTTCTCTTTGATGAATATTAGCATCACTAAGTTGTAAAATGTAATCTTCCATTTTTATTTTGGTTGTTTTACAAAAGTATTAAATATAATGGTTCTATATCAAATATAGTGGTTGTTATTTTTAAATTTCAAAAACAAGATTCTTGCCTTCTCAGGAATGGCAATTAATAATCTAATACTTTTTGCAACAAAGCATCAATTCCGTTTTTATATTGTTTGAACGTTGGTTCTACCTTAATATTTGGTTTAATTTTTATTTCTTGTTTTAAAATAGTTGGATAATTTATTTTGAAATTGCTATTAGGCAATGTAAAAAAAGAATTTTTATTTGAATCTTCTTTAGTTCCAAAGATAGTTTCGCCAACTATTAATGCATTTGTTTTTTCTTGAAATTCTAAAATAATTTTAATTGCCGCAGCATTTATGTTTGTATTAGTTAAGATAAATAGTTTGCCTTTTTTATTAATTCGTTTTATTTTCTTCACTCTATATATTAATTCCGTTGCACTTAAAAATGCTCCTTTTGTATTATCTCTTAGATCTATAATTAATTTTTTATATCGTTTTTTCTCAAATTTTTCGACAACAGTTTCTAAAAATGGCTGTAACTCTTTTGCATCATAAACCTTTTGCAAGGGTAATTTATATGCTTTTGCATATTCTTTTTCAGAAATATTTAAAGAGTCTAATGTTTTGTTAATATGCTCTTTACTAGAACAAACTTGGTACTTTAAAAAAACCTGCTTGCCAAAATTAATGCCATATTTCCAAAACCAAACCCAATTTTTTCTTTGGTAAAACAATTTATTTCTTGGTTTTATTACTGCTAAAGTTTCCTTATCTAAATCTTTAAAAACTGGTAAATTTATAGTTTCAATAGTATTGTCTTGAGATTTGAATGTAAATTTTAAAGTATCTTTTTTATAGATATTCAAATACCTAAGAAGTGATTTATTATTAAGATATTTTACTAAGGTTTTTTCAATTTGGTTTTTATGTGGTAAATAAAAAACGGTTTTCATTTTATTTACAATCTCATTTATATTAAAATCGCCTATTTTGATTAACTTATAACCCAACAAATAACTGTTTTCTTTATAGATACTTGTTACGTAATAGTTATCCTGAAAAACTTTTAATTCCAAAGGAAATCGGATTGAATTTACATTTTCTAAGTGTAAATCAAATAGTTTAAAATGACTTAATATTTTATGTATATTCCATTGTATTTCATCTAAATTTAGTACTGAAACACGATTTTTAAGTTCTTCAATTTCTAATTGAAATTCATTTTTTGAAAACCGATAGAATAAGTAATCTTTTTCTAATAAACGATTTTTTAAAGTTTCTAAATCCTTTTTCCATTCTAATGTCGAAACCTCTTGTGAAAATATAGAAACAAACAATAATAATGAAAGAATAAATAAGTAATTTTTCTTCATTTAAGATAGCAATTTCTATAAAAATATTAAAAAAAAGTGAGTTAAAAAAATTTAACAGTTTAATTTCTAAAATATTAACGATTCTACTTATTGTATTAATAACAAATTTCTGTTTATTATTTTCTCGCAAAGTCGCAGAGACGCAAAGGGAATTACGGGTTTTTAAGTCGCAAATCGTTTACATAGGAAACATAATTACGACTTTGTGAGAACTTCAACTTTGCGACTCAGCGACTTTGCGAGATTTTTTTTATATTTACCAATTAAATCGTAGAAGTAGTATATTAACTTAAATTCGCCGAAAAATAACACAAAATGCCTTTAGTAAATCCTCTTTCTCCTAACACAAATCCTGATGTAAAAAAACTAGCAGAATTTTTTAACGAAACTCTTGGATTTTGTCCAAATTCGGTTTTAACTATGCAAATTAGACCCGAAATTGCCAATGCTTTTATTAACTTAAACATGGCGGTAATGGCAAATAAAGGTCGTGTAACATCTGCTTTAAAACGATTAATTGCTTATGTTTCTAGTAATGTAACTGGTTGTCGTTATTGTCAACCTCAGTTCGACGTAAGGAATTAGCAAAAAAGTTCTAATTGTGAAGATTTTTCAGTTTCAAATTTAATGGATGGTTTTTTATCTTGAAAAGTATAAGCAATAATACTT
>JAMONN010000251.1 GCA_027065775.1 Flavobacteriaceae bacterium
ACTTGCGATTGATTGCAAAGTAATAATAAATTCTGTAGGAAAAGATTCTTTCACCATAAAGTCTTCAATTACAGTAACGGTACCATTAACATTAGCAACCATAGATAATGTATAATTAGATATATTGTTGTTGGCATCAATTAATTGATCAGATACATATCCATTATCAACTAAATCGTCTAGTAACATTGTAGTTCTTGGTGATGCAGTTGTTAATCTTGCAAAAGCACCATTATCTAATCCAAAGTGTACAGGATTAATAAATTTAGATTCATCAGTACATGAATAGAATGTTACTACCATAAGTACTAATAAAAATGTATTCTTAATTAAATTTTTCATTTTTTTAAATTTTTTATTATTTGTTAATAAATTAGTCTATAAAACCTGCTGAATTGGTATCCCAAAATACTTGATCAGTTAATAATTTTTGAACCATATCTGGATTGTCATTAGAATCTAATTCAGATTTAGGCATAAACATACTTCTTGGAAAAGAACCTGCATTTTGAAAAGAATCATTAAAAGTTGGATAACCAGTTCTTCTATAAGCATTATATGGTTCAACACCATTGCCAAACATTGCTAAATGACTTTCTGTAATAATAATTTCTAATTTAGATTCTACATTTACACTTCCGTTATAGTCACCTAAAACTTCAGTTTTATATGCAGCTACATTATTCATTGTAACTCCTGTAAAGTTAGATACTTTAGTAAAAGAGGCTTGCATTGCATTATCTAAATAAGTTGCAGCATTTCCAGTAACACCTGGTATCGTTAAAACAGCTTCAGCTAACAAGAAGTGCATTAAAGTAGAAGTAATCATTGGATGAATACCAGCTCCTCCCATATTACTCACATTAAGAACTGATACAGCATCATTGTTATCAAAAGCTCCACCAGCTGGATAAGCACCATATGTAGCTCTTAATAAATTGTCATTTGGGATACCTGTTTCATCCGCATGGATTCTACCCCAATAACCATTACCTACATAACAAGGAGAACCTCCTGAGTTACCACTTAAACAATCATTAACAAAACCACCAGTTGGTGCAACGTTAGTTTGTCTATATATATAATGCTTTAGTCTAGGATCTTCTACAGATTTATCAAAAAGTAATTTATCCATAAAATAGTTGCTCATATATAGACTAGGAGCTCCTAAGTAATTAGCAGTAAAAAATGGATGTCTATTATCAGGATTAGTATCTTGAGTACCAAATTGAATTTGAAAATCTTCATCTTCATTAGAAATATACATACCAGAAGTTACGATACTATTAATTTTTTGAGATGCTACAACAGCATCAAAATTGGCTGCTTTTCTAGATTGAACATATAATCTAATTAATAATGAATTTGCTAATTTTTCCCATTTTGTAAGATCACCATTATAAAAACTATCAGCATGTGTGTAAGCAGCAGTTTGATGTAGGTTTGTAATACCTTCTTCTAATAAAATAACCATTTCAGCATAAATAGACTCTCCGCTATCTAAACCAGGTCTTGGATATAAGTCTGGTTGTACAGCTTGAGAATAAGTTGCAGTACCAATATAATCAACTAAATTTAACATTTGAAATGCATTTAAAATCTGAGCAACACCAATATGGTGAGGTAAATTTCTATCTACTGAATATTCCTTAAGTAAATTTAAGTTTGACATTAATTGATAATTCGAAACCCAAGCACCATTCATTGAAGTATCAGTAAAACCTTGAATGTTGTTTGTATAAGTACCAAATTGATTTACTTGTCTAACTGTAGATGAAGTAAGAAAACTTAATGTAACGTGTTGGGTAGCAGTACCAAGTAACATTCCATTTAACAAGAAATCAGGATTAGCCGACTCTGGTGATAATGAAAGAGGATTTACTTGTAATTCTAAATCTGTTGATTCACAAGAAGTGAAAAGAATTACTAATGCAAAAAGCATTAATGTTTTATTTAATATATTTTTCATTTTATTTTAATTAAAAAGTTAATTTAACACTCATTGAATACAATCTATAAGAAGGCTCATTTTGTAAATCTACGCCTCTTAAATTACCAACATTTGCACTTACAACTTCTGGGTCAATATGTAAATGTTCTGGCATATTTGGAGAGTAATACCATAAATTATTCCCAGATGCTGTTATACTTATAGATCCAAAAGGAATCTTTTTTAAGTATTTTTTAGGTAAATTATAAGATAATGAAACATTTCTTAATCTTACAGTAGAAGCATCATAAACAGTAGTTTCATCAACATCAACGGTATTAATAAAATATAAATCATTTGCACCAATTTGAATATTGTTTTGAACAGGTTGTGCATTAGAGTCTAAAATTACAGCACCAGTATTAGGATTAGCTAAAACACCAGGTATAATATATGTACCTTCTCTATCTATAGTGTCTTCAGTTACACCTCTACGTAATAAGTTAGATGCAGAATCTGACCAAATATCTCCACCATGTCTATATTCAACTTGGGCAGATAAAGATAGACCTTTATATCTAAAAGTATTAATTAATGAACTTGTCCAATCTTCATTTGGATCCCCAATAATTTTGTCTTCTAAACCAATTGAACTACTAGTAATAATTTTACCATTTGTAGGGTTAATTAATAAATTACCATTATCATCTCTAACCATATAACTACCAATAAAGACACCTAAAGGAGCACCTTCTACTGCAAAATTTCTTCCTCCAGCAATGTTAATTTGACTACTAGGAATTTCTATAACTGTAGTTTCATAAGCAGTAAAGTTTCCATTAATAGTCCATGAGAAATCACCTTTATCAACGACTTTATATGTAAGACCAAGTTCAAAACCTTCAGTATCAACTCGACCAATATTGATTAACTTTCTAGTAAAACCTGTAGTTGCAGGTAAATCTGTAGCTAAAATTTGATCATCAGCAGTTCTTGTATATAAAGATAAATCTACATTTAATTTTCTATTAAAGAAAGTCCCTTCCATACCTACTTCAAATTCACTTAAACGTTCAGGTTTTAAATCTGGGTTTGGTTGAAATGAACCTAAAAAATTAGTAACTATACCTTGACCTGTATATGGGTCAATAAATGAATTTGCATTTGCAGCTAAAGTAGCTCTTGTTCTGTATGGGTCAGGGAAATTTGCTGAAGTACCATATCCCATTCTAAACTTTAAAAAATTAATATTCTTTTTACCTTTTAAAGCACTAAATGCAGTTGTTGGTAAAAATGAAAACGATGCACTAGGGTAGAATAAAGAGTTATTTTCTTTTTCTACAGTAGAAGACCAATCGTTTCTTGCAGACAAAGATAAGAATGCAAATTCTTTAAATCCAAACCTAAAGTCACCATATACACCAATTGTATTTTTTGTAAAAGGAGTTCCGTCTGGACCAACAAAATCAGCAGTTGGATCTGTGTCAGTGAAAGTTTGGTCAATAAAGTTACTATGGCTAATTAAACCATGTACAATTTGATTTTGACTTACAATACCAAAGACATCACTTTTTTCATGTTTTAGAGTAACTCCTAATAAAGCTGTTAAAGAAATATTTTTAGTTATTTCTTTATAATCTGCATTTACAATAAATGTATTATCCATTATTGTTTTTTTATTTTGAACTTCTCTAAAGAAACCTCTATCATCATTGGCACCACCAGTATTTCTAAAATCTTGTTTATTTCTATTAAAAGTATCCATTCCTAACCTATAACTTAAATTATAAGTATCATTAATTTCATATGACAAACCAACTTTACCATAAAAACCATCAGAAAAATCTTTACGACCACTATTGTTTAAAGTCCATAAAGGATTATTGATTGTAGTTCTATAATAAACATTAGAGTGATCTACTGGATTCTCATAAGGTAAATTATGAATATCTAAATTCCTAGGAATCCAAGTTAGTAATTGGAACATACCTCTAGATGGTGAATTAATTTTTGTTCTACTAAATAAAAAGTTAGTACTTAATGAAAATTTATTACTTAATTTCATATTACCACCTAGACCTAATGTAAGTCTATTTAATGTATTTGTATCAATAAAACCTTTTTGATCAGAATGACCTAAACTGAAATTAATATTATAATCTTCACCAGATTTTGATAAGTTTAGAGAAGTATTATTACCTTGCCCACTTCCAAAAAAGTCCTCCACATTGTTTGGTACTGCTTTATATTCTGTAGTTGCTCCTTGAAATTCAGGAAAAATATCAGCATAAGGACCAATACTTAAATGATGAGGTACAGTTTGACCGTTAAATTCAGCACCCCAAGTACCAAAGTAAGTAGTATTTATAACTTGATCCGCACCTTGACCATATTTATTTTGAAAATCAGGTAAATTACCAACTCTATTAAACAAAATTGTATTTGTTAAAGAGATTTCAAACCCTTTTTCAGCATTGGATCTAGAACCAGTTTTAGTTGTAATTAAAATCACACCATTCCTACCATCTTCGCCATAAAGTGTAGATGCAGCTAAACCTTTAAGTACACTTGTACTTACAATATTATTAGCATCTAATTCTTGATACCTGTCACCACTAATAGGAGCGCCATCAACAACATATAGAGGTCTATTATCACCTGTTATGGAAGATTTAGACCTGATAATAACGTTTGTACCCGAACCTAAAAGACCACCTGCGGGATTTGTTTGTACACCTGCAATTTTACCAGTTAAAATTCTAGCAATGTCAGTTTCTGCTTTACTTTCTATTTCTTCAGTTTTAATAGTTGTAACTGAATAACCTAAAGTCTTTTTTTCTCGTTTCACTCCTTGTGCCGTAACAACAACTTCATCTAATGCATTACCTGAAATTTTCATTGTAACATCAAGAACATTTGATGCTCCAACTATTTTTTCAACTGCACCATAAGAAATATGAGTAAAGTTAATTACTTCGCCAGTCTTAGCTTGAACACTATATTTACCATCAAAATCTGTTACTGTACCTCTGTCAGACCCTTTAACCTTTACAGTAATATCCTGTATTGGTCCTAAATCATCAGAAACAGTTCCAGAGATTGTTCTCTCTTGTGCAAACGTAAATTGCACCATAAACGCTAATAGTAGCGTTAAAATTCCATTAAACTTTGTTTTCATTTGTATAATTATTTGAATTAATTTAATCGCAAATATCTTAATAAAATGTTAACTAAACAAACTTTTAGTTGTTTTTATGTTAAAATAAGTTAAATTTAACATATACATTTACCCTTTAGATGCATAAAAGGTAATATGGTTGCGTAAATTTTTAAAAAGTAGTAATATATTTTAAATTAACTACTGCTTTACTAATATCAAAAGATTGGTTTTCTACCTTTCCTATAGTGTAGTTCAGGTTTAATAATCCAATTTTTGTTTGGAAAGCATAACCTAAACCCAAACCAAAAAGATTATCTTTTGTAGTCTCAGTTTCGATGTGTCCAAAGTCGGTAATACTGTATAGGTAAGAGTTGTTATTGGTTAAATATCGATACTCAATATTAAAGGTATTATATAACGACACAAAAACACTTTCTTCTAGAAAACCTCTAATAGTATTATTGCCACCTATTCTGAATAATTCGTTATCTAAATAGTCATCAGAAATCAAATAACCACTATTAACTTGTGTGAAAATGTAATTTTTATAATCCAATTGCCAATTATAAAAACCATTTAATGTTAGTTTTGTTTGTGAAGTGCTGATTTTTTCAGAAGTCCTTTTCCCAAAAAGAGAATTTAAATTCGCAGAAAACTTTATTGGAAATAATACATCTTTAGAAAAAATTTGATTTAAATATCGTATTCCATAAAATGTAGTATTAAAATCTTGAATTATAGTATTACTATTATTATCATCTAATAAATTGTTTGACGTTTCGCTTTGTAACACTACAGATATACTATTTTGAATATTAATTGCATATTCGATTTCAAGTTGCGTCTTGATATTTATATAAGTGGAATCTTGTTTGTATAATTGTAACGAACCTTTAGGGGAAATTGGGGAATTAAATATATAAGGGGTTTTGACGGCTAAATTAAATTTCTGATTTTCATTACCATTACTTTTCCATAGCAAATCAATAGTCGATCCATAATTAAATATATTTTCTAGATGTAAATCTAAATAACCATTAAATTCTAAACCACTGCTATTTTCTGTGGAATTAAAACCAATTAAACCATCAAATTGATTAGTATGTTTCTTTTTAAGATACAAATATACATGTGTAGAATCTTTGGTAAAAAGAATTTGTGGTGATTTTATTTCTTCTACAAATGGTATTGATTTTAGATTATTAGTAATGCGATTAAGTTTTCTGTTATTGAAAATGGTTTTTTTATGAATATTAAGCCGATGTTTTAAATAGGATTTAGGAAAAAGTTTATAACCGTTTATGACTACTTTGTCTATTTTTCTTACATTTGACTCTTTCGCGAATAATTCTCCAATAGCAATATCATTTTCCAATCGAATGTTTTTTAATGAAAATTGAGTAAAAGATTTTCCTTTTTGTTCAAATCGTTTAACTAATTCATTAAATAAGTTTGGTATTTTATTTATATCAATTTCAAATTCATTGGTTATGATTTTGGATTTTAGGATAATTTCAATTTCCGATTTTATGAGGTTATTATTTAAATTTTTAATTCTAATTTTTTTAAATTGTTTACCTAAAGAATAATTTGTCGAATAAATTGAATCGTTTTTAAATAGCATTTCTTTTTCAAGATTAAAAAAACCATGTAAATATAATTGATTTGTAACCGAATCTATTTTAGATTCGATATCATTTTCTATTATCAAAAACGAATTCAATTTTAAGTTTTTTAACCAATTATTTTCAAGACTATCTTTAGAAGAAGTAACGAGTCTTATTTGTTGTGAAAAACTACTATTTGTAACTAAAAAAAATAAACTTATAATTATAATGTAAAGACGTTTTGTTTTGTTGCAATGTAAAGGTGTTTTGTTGCAATATAAAGACGTTTTGTTACAATGTAAAGGCGTTTTGTTAAAACGTCTTTTCGTTACAATGTAAAGACGTTTTGTTAAAACGTCTTTACATTTATATAAGGGGTAAAGTCTCTTCAAAATTCTGGTTAAATTAGTTTTAAAAATTCGTGTTTTTTAGATAGGATAAAAATAATAAAAATTTGTCTTGACAGTGTCGTTTAATCGAAAATAATTTTATACATTTGCAAACTCTTAAAATAGAGGTTTGTCTATATTAGATAAATTTAAACGTAATTAATAAACAATTAGTATGCCTACTATACAACAATTAGTAAGAAAAGGAAGAACCAAAACAACCAAGAAGAATAAATCGGCTGCTTTGAAATCTTGTCCACAACGTAGAGGTGTATGTACTCGTGTTTATACAACGACTCCAAAAAAACCAAATTCAGCAATGCGTAAAGTTGCAAGGGTAAGGTTGACTAACGGAAACGAAGTAAACGCATACATACCTGGTGAAGGACATAATTTGCAAGAGCATTCAATAGTATTGGTTAGAGGTGGAAGAGTAAAGGATTTACCTGGTGTAAAATATCACATTGTTCGTGGTGCTTTAGATACAGCAGGAGTTGAAGGTCGAACTCAAAGACGTTCTAAATACGGAACAAAAAGACCTACTAAAAAATAAATCTAATTAATTCAAAATTAAGAATTTAACATTCAAAATTTTAAAACTCACAGAAAATGAGAAAAAGAGTAGCAAAAAAAAGAATCCTTTTACCAGATCCGAAATTTGGAGATCAATTGGTAACTAGATTTGTAAATAATATGATGATGCATGGAAAAAAATCCACTGCATTTAAAGTATTTTACGATGCAATGGATATCGTAGAATCAAAAAAAGCAGAAGGTGAAGAAAAAACTTCTGTAGAAATTTGGAAAGCAGCTTTATCTAACGTAATGCCTCACGTAGAAGTGCGTAGTCGTCGTGTTGGTGGTGCAACTTACCAAATACCAATGCAAATTAGAGCAGATAGAAAAGTGTCTATGGCTATAAAATGGTTGATTCTTTATGCTAGAAAGCGTAACGAAAAATCAATGGCTCAGCGTTTAGCTGCTGAAGTAATTGCTGCCTCTAAAGAAGAAGGTGCTGCAGTTAAAAAGAGAGTAGATGTTCACAAAATGGCTGAAGCAAATAAAGCTTTTTCACACTTTAGATTCTAATTAAAATGGCAAGAGATTTAAAATTTACTAGAAATATTGGTATTGCTGCACATATTGATGCAGGAAAAACTACAACTACAGAAAGAGTCTTGTATTATACAGGAGTTTCTCATAAAATTGGTGAAGTACATGATGGTGCTGCAACAATGGATTGGATGGAGCAAGAGCAAGAAAGAGGTATTACAATTACTTCTGCTGCTACAACTTGTACATGGAATTTCCCTACAAAACAAGGTGAAAAAATAGAAGGTGAAACTAAAGGTTATCACTTTAATATAATTGACACACCTGGTCACGTTGATTTTACGGTTGAAGTGAATCGTTCATTACGTGTGTTAGATGGTTTAGTGTTTTTGTTTAGTGCGGTTGATGGTGTTGAACCACAATCTGAAACTAACTGGAGATTAGCAGATAATTATAAAGTGCCAAGAATTGGTTTTGTGAACAAAATGGACAGACAAGGTTCTGACTTTTTAAATGTGAACAAACAAGTTCGTGAAATGTTAAAATCGAATGCAGTTCCTATTGTATTACCAATTGGAGATGAAGATGATTTTAGAGGTGTTGTTGATTTAGTTAAAAATCAAGCAATTGTTTGGAATGATGAGGATATGGGTGCTACTTTTGAAGTTATCGATATTCCTGAAGAGATGAAAGAAGAAGTTCGCCAATATAGAGGTGAATTAATTGAGGCTGTAGCTGAATATGATGAAAGTTTATTAGAAAAGTATTTCGAAGATGAAAATTCAATTACAGAAGATGAAGTACATGCTGCTTTAAGAGCTGCTGTAATGGATATGGCTATTATACCAATGGTATGTGGTTCTGCCTTTAAAAATAAAGGAGTTCAATTTTTATTAGATGCTGTTTGTAGATATTTACCTTCACCATTAGATAAAGAAGCGATTATAGGAATAAACCCTAAAACAGACGAAGAAGTATCTAGAAAACCAGATGCAAAAGAACCGTTTGCTGCATTAGCGTTTAAGATTGCTACAGACCCTTTTGTTGGTCGTTTAGCATTTTTTCGTGCTTATTCTGGTCGTTTAGACGCGGGTTCTTATATATTAAATAATAGAACTGGTAAAAAAGAACGTATTTCGAGAATTTATCAAATGCATGCTAATAAGCAAAATGCAATTGATTATATTGAAGCAGGAGACATCGGTGCTGCTGTAGGTTTTAAAGATATTAGAACTGGTGATACTTTATCAGATTTAGATAACCCAATTGTTTTAGAAAGTATGGATTTTCCTGCACCAGTAATTGGTATTGCAGTAGAACCAAAAACTAAAGCAGATGTGGAAAAAATGGGTATTGCTATTGGTAAATTAGCCGAAGAAGATCCAACTTTTCAAGTTAAAACAGATGAAGCTTCAGGTCAAACAATTATATCTGGTATGGGTGAATTACACCTTGATATTATTATTGACAGGATGAAACGTGAATTTAAAGTTGAAGTTAACGTTGGTGAACCTCAAGTTGAATATAAAGAAGCAGTAACACAAACAGCACAACACAGAGAAACTTATAAAAAGCAATCTGGTGGTCGTGGTAAATTTGGTGATATTGTTTTTGAATTAGGCCCAGTTGATGAAGATTGGGAAGGCGAAGGATTACAATTCGTTAATAAAATTAAAGGTGGTAATATTCCTAAAGAATTTATTCCTTCAGTTGAAAAAGGATTCACACAAGCAATGGTAAATGGACCATTAGCAGGTTTCGTTGTAGATTCAATGAAAGTTACTTTAACAGATGGATCTTTCCATCCTGTAGATTCGGATGCATTGTCATTTGAATTAGCTGCAAAATTAGGATTTAAATCTGTAGCAAAAGGAGCAGGAGCAGTAATCATGGAACCTTTAATGAAAATTGAAGTAGTAACTCCAGAAGATTACATGGGTGATATTGTTGGTGATTTAAACAGACGTAGAGGTCAAGTGAATGACATGAGTGATAGAAATGGTGCTAAAGTTATTAAAGCATTAGTTCCTTTATCTAACATGTTTGGTTATGTAACTACTTTAAGAACTTTGTCTTCAGGTAGAGCAACATCCACTATGGAATTTGATCATTATGCAGAAACACCTTCAAATATTTCAGAAGAAGTAATAGCAAAAGCAAAAGGATAATCTACTAAAATAATATTATGAGTCATAAAGTTAGAATAAAATTAAAATCTTACGATTACAATTTGGTAGATAAATCTGCTGAAAAAATCGTTAAAACTGTAAAAAGTACAGGTGCTGTAGTTAATGGTCCAATTCCATTACCAACACGTAAAAAAATATTTACAGTACTTCGTTCTCCTCACGTTAATAAAAAGTCAAGAGAGCAGTTTCAGTTAAGTGCTTATAAGAGATTGATAGACATTTATAGTTCATCATCTAAAACAATTGACGCTTTAATGAAATTAGAATTGCCTAGTGGAGTAGAAGTGGAAATAAAAGTGTAAGTTTGCACGCTGAAAAGAAATTTTCAATTAAAATGTCTTAAACGATTGGTTTGAGAAAAACGGTAAAAAATAATTCAGGGTTGAAATATTTTTTTAACCCTGAACTTTTATATAATGTGCTGTTGCAATCAACAGGTAAATAATTATTAATCGAATTATATTTAGTTTAACTAAAAAATTCAAAATTTAAAAATCAAAATGTCTGGTTTAATAGGTAAAAAAATTGGAATGACTAGTATCTTTAACGAGGAAGGTAAGAATATACCTTGTACCGTTATACAAGTCGGACCATGTGTAGTTACCCAGGTCAGAACCTTAGAGGTTGACGGGTACGAAGCTCTTCAACTTGGTTTCGATGACAAGAAAGATAAGCAAACTACTAAAGCACTTAAAGGTCACTTTAAGAAAGCTGGTACTTCTGCTAAAAAACGTGTCGTTGAATTCCAAGGATTTGAAGAAAATTATAAATTAGGAGATGTAATAAATGTAGATCACTTTGCAGAAGGTGAATTTGTAGATGTTACTGGTACTTCTAAAGGTAAAGGATTTCAAGGTGTTGTAAAACGTCATAAATTTGCTGGTGTAGGTCAAGCGACTCACGGCCAGCATAACAGACTTAGAGCTCCTGGTTCTATTGGTGCTGCATCTTATCCTGCAAGAGTATTTAAAGGAATGCGAATGGCAGGTCAAATGGGTGGAGATACTATTAAAGTTCAAAATTTAAGAGTATTAAAAGTTGTTGCTGATAAAAACCTTTTAATTGTAAAAGGTGCTATTCCAGGACACAAAAATTCATACGTAACAATTCAGAAATAATGAAAGTAGATGTATTAGATATCAACGGGAAAAAGACTGGAAGAAGCGTTGAACTTTCAGATGCTGTTTTTGGAATAGAGCCAAATGAACATGCAGTTTATCTAGATGTTAAACAACATTTAGCAAATAGAAGACAAGGTACTCATAAAGCAAAAGAAAGAGCTGAAATCACAGGTAGTACTAGAAAGATTAAAAAACAAAAAGGAACAGGTACTGCACGTGCTGGTAGTATTAAATCTGGTGTTTTTAGAGGTGGTGGTAGAATGTTTGGACCTAGACCTAGAAATTATTCATTTAAATTGAATAAAGGTTTAAAGCGTTTAGCAAGACAATCAGCATTGTCAATGAAAGCAAAAGAGAATAATATTTTAGTAGTTGAGGACTTCACTTTTGAGACTCCAAAAACGAAAGAATTTATACAAGTTTTAAAAGGTTTAGACTTAGAAAACAAAAAAACTGTGTTTGTGTTGGACGGGTCAAATAAAAATGTATATTTGTCATCACGAAATTTAAAACGTGTAAAAACGATAATTTCATCAGGATTAAATACTTATAGCGTTATGAACGCAAATAAAATAGTTATTTCTGAAAAGTGTTTAGAGCAAATTGAATCTAATTATACAAAATAATTAAAATGTTAATATTAGTAAAACCGATAATAACTGAAAAAGCAATGGATCAAAGTGAGGTTCAAAATTGCTATTCATTTGTGGTAAACCATAGAGCAAATAAGATTGAAATCAAACTTGCGATAGAAGAAGCTTACAATGTTACTGTAAACAAAGTAAGAACGATGAATTATCCTGTTAAAAGAAATACCAAATTCACTAAAAAAGGTATGGTTACAGGAACAAAGGCTGGTTATAAAAAAGCAGTTGTTGAGTTAGCAGAAGGAGAAAGTATAGATTTATATAGCAATATCTAAGACATGGCATTAAGAAAATTAAAACCAGTAACACCTGGTCAGCGTTTTAGAGTAGTAACCGATTTTGACGTCGTTACAACTTCAACTCCAGAAAAGAGTCTTTTGGCTCCTAAAAAGAGAAGTGGTGGTCGTAATAGTCAAGGTAGAATGACTACTAGAAACATTGGTGGAGGACACAAAAAGAGATATAGAATTATCGATTTTAAAAGAGATAAAGAAAATATCCCTGCAACTGTAAAAACTATTGAGTATGATCCGAATCGTACTGCATATATCGCATTATTAGTTTATGCTGATGGTGAAAAAAGATATATCATTGCGCAAGGTGGTTTAAAAGTAGGTCAGGTTGTAATGTCAGGTAGAAATGTTGCTCCAGAAGTTGGAAATACAATGTACTTAAGTGATATTCCTTTAGGAACTGTGATTTCTTGTATAGAATTAAGACCTGAACAAGGTGCTGTAATGGCAAGAAGTGCTGGTTCATTCGCACAATTAATGGCAAGAGAAGGGAAATATGCTACGGTAAAATTACCTTCTGGTGAAATCAGAATGATTTTAGTTACTTGTAAAGCAACAATTGGTGTAGTTTCAAATTCTGAACATCAACTTACAGTATCTGGTAAAGCAGGTAGAAGTAGATGGTTAGGTAGAAGACCAAGAGTTCGTGCAGTAGTAATGAACCCTGTTGATCATCCAATGGGTGGTGGTGAAGGTAAATCTTCTGGTGGACATCCAAGATCAAGAAATGGTATCCCTGCAAAAGGATTCAAAACTAGATCTAAGAAAAAAGATAGTAATAAACATATTATAGAACGTAGAAAAAAATAGATAAATTATGGCTCGTTCATTAAAAAAAGGACCTTTCATCTGTTATAAATTAGACAGAAAAGTCCAAAAAAACGTAGAATCAGGTAAGAATACAGTTATTAAGACTTGGTCAAGAGCATCAATGATTAGTCCAGATTTTGTTGGGCAAACAATAGGTGTACACAATGGTAGACAATTTATTCCTGTATATGTTACAGAAAATATGGTTGGTCACAAATTAGGTGAATTTTCACCAACAAGATCTTTTAGAGGTCATGGTGGTAATAAAAACAAAGGTAGAAAATAGGTTATGGGAAGTCGTAAAAGATTAGCAGCTGAAAAGCGCAAAGAAGCACGTAAAGGTGTTTATGGAGCAAAATTAAATGGTTGTCCTACTTCGCCAAGAAAAATGCGATTAGTAGCAGATTTAATTAGAGGTGTTGAAGTTGAAAAAGCTTTAAATATCTTAAAATTTAATCCGAAAGAAGCTTCAATTAACTTAGAAAAACTATTAATGTCTGCTATTGCAAATTGGCAAATGAAAAACGAAGATGCTTCTATTGAAGATGCAGGTTTGTTTATAAAAGAGATATTTGTAGATAGTGCAACAATGTTAAAAAGATTAAGACCAGCACCTCAAGGAAGAGCACACAGAATTAGAAAACGTTCTAATCATGTAACTTTAGTTTTAGGTGTAAATAATATAGAAGAAAGCAATTCATAATAGATATGGGACAAAAAACGAATCCAATAGGAAATAGATTAGGTATCATAAGAGGTTGGGAATCTAACTGGTATGGTGGAAATGACTATGGTGATAAACTTGCTGAAGACTATAAAATTAGAGAATATATTAGCGCTAGATTATATAAAGCTAGTGTTTCAAGAATTATTATAGAAAGAACTTTAAAATTAATTACGGTTACTATCACAACTGCAAGACCAGGTATTATTATTGGTAAAGGTGGATCTGAAGTAGATAAATTAAAAGAAGAGTTAAAGAAAATTACAGGTAAAGATGTTCAAATTAATATCTTTGAAATTAAAAGACCTGAGTTAGATGCAACTTTAGTTGCTGCAAGTGTTGCCCGTCAAATTGAAAACAGAATTTCTTATAAAAGAGCTGTTAAAATGGCAATACAAGCAACAATGAGAATGAATTCTGAAGGTATAAAAATTCAAGTTGCTGGTCGTTTAAACGGTGCTGAAATGGCACGTACAGAACACTATAAAGAAGGAAGAATACCACTTTCTACTTTTAGAGCAGATATCGATTACGCTTTAGTTGAGGCAAATACTCAATATGGTAAGATTGGTGTAAAAGTTTGGATTATGAAAGGTGAGGTTTATGGTAAGAGAGAATTAAATCCGTTAGTAGGTTTGTCTAAAAAACAAAGTAAAGGACCTAATAAAGGAGGACAAAGAAGAAGACCTCAAAGAAGAAAGTAATTAATAATCCCGATGTTTCGGGAAAGATTTTGAATTAGGATTGAGAGAAATCGTAAGTCGTAAATCAAATAATCGTAAATTAAATATAAGGTTATGTTACAACCAAAAAGAGTAAGAAGACGTAAAGTTCAGAAAGGGAAAGGAAATATGAAGGGTAACTCGAATAGAGGTCACCGTTTAGCTTTTGGAACTTTCGGAATTAAAGCTTTAGAACAAGATTTATTAACTTCTCGTCAGATAGAAGCAGCTCGTATTGCTGCGACACGTCACATGAAAAGACAAGGTTCCTTATGGATTAAAATATTTCCAGACAAGCCTATTACCAAAAAACCATTAGAAGTACGTATGGGTAAAGGTAAAGGTTCTCCAGAATATTTTGTAGCTGTAGTGAAACCAGGTAGAATAATGTTTGAAATTGGTGGAGTTCCTGAGGAAGTCGCTAGAGAAGCATTACGTTTAGCAGCTCAAAAGTTACCAGTAAAAACAAAACTTGTAGTAGCGAGAGATTACGCTTAAAATTATAGAAAATGAAACAATCAGAAGTAAGCAAATTAAAAATGGATGATTTAACTGAAAAGTTAGATATCTTTAGAAAAAATTATGTTGATTTAAAAATGCAACATACAATTTCTCCTTTAGAATCTCCTATTCAACTTAGAGAACTAAGAAGAACTATTGCAAGGTTAACTACAGAATTAAATAATAGAGACTAGTATTTCTCAATATAGATAAAGATGGAAAAAAGAAATCTTAGAAAAGAAAGAATTGGTGTTGTATCAAGTAACAAAATGGAAAAATCTATTGTTGTTTCGGAAGTAAAAAGGGTAAAACACAAAATGTACGGTAAATTCGTATTAAAGACTAAGAAATACGTTGCGCATGATGAAAAGAATGACTGTAACGAAGGAGATACTGTAAGAATAATGGAAACTCGACCTATGAGTAAATCAAAGCGTTGGAGATTAGTAGAAATTTTAGAAAGAGCTAAATAATATGTTACAGCAAGAATCAAGATTAAAAGTAGCTGATAATACAGGAGCAAAAGAAGTTCTTGTAATTAGAGTACTTGGAGGAACTAAAAAACGTTATGCTTCTATTGGTGATAAAATAGTAGTATCAATTAAATCAGCAACTCCAAACGGAACAGCAAAAAAAGGTCAAGTAGCAAAAGCAGTTGTTATTAGAACAAAAAAAGAGATAAGACGTAAAGACGGTTCTTATATTAGATTTGATGATAACGCATGTGTGTTAATTGATTCGACTACAGAACAAATGAGAGGAACTCGTGTTTTTGGGCCAGCAGCAAGAGAATTACGTGATAAAGGTTTTATGAAAATTGTATCATTAGCACCTGAAGTACTTTAATAAATAGAACAATGAAGAAATTTAAATTAAAATCAGGAGACTTAGTAAAAGTTATCGCTGGTGCCA
>JAMONN010000252.1 GCA_027065775.1 Flavobacteriaceae bacterium
AAATCGTTAAGGTTTTAACTAAAAAATATAGAGCAATTGTTGAAGGAGTAAACATGGTTTCTAAAAATGTAAAACCAAGTGCACAAAATCCACAAGGTGGTCAAAATAAATTTGAAGCGCCAATACATATTTCTAATCTAATGTTATTAGAAAAAGGAAATGTTACTAAAGTTGGTTTTAGAATGGATGGTGACAAAAAAGTGAGATTTTCTAAAAAAACAAATGAAGTTATATAATTATGAAAAATCCTAGATTAAAAGACGAATATAACGATAAAATTATAGCTAACTTAAAAAAAGAGTATAGTTATAAGAATGTAATGCAAGTGCCAAAACTTAAAAAAATTGTTTTAAGTAAAGGTGTTGGTGCTGCAGTTGCAGATAAAAAATTAATTGAATATGCTCTTGACGAGTTAACAATGATAACTGGTCAAAAAGCAATCGCTACAATATCTAAAAAAGATATCGCTACATTCAAATTACGTAAAGGAATGCCAATTGGGGCAATGGTTACTTTAAGAGGTACAAAAATGTACGAATTCTTAGATAGATTTGTAACTGCATCTTTACCACGTGTTAGAGATTTTAAAGGTATTAAAGCTACTGGTTTTGACGGAAGAGGCAACTATAATTTAGGTGTCACAGAACAAATTATTTTTCCAGAAATAGAAATTGATAAAATCAATAAAATTTCAGGAATGGATATCACTTTTGTAACTTCTGCAAATACAGATAAAGAAGCGAAATCATTATTAACCGAATTAGGATTACCTTTTAAAAAGAACTAAGATGGCAAAAGAATCAATGAAAGCGCGTGAGCGTAAAAGAGCAAAAACAGTTGCAAAATATGCAGCAAAAAGAAAAGCTTTAAAAGAAGCAGGTGATTATTTAGGATTACAAAAATTACCTAAAAACGCATCACCAGTAAGAATGCATAATAGATGTAAACTTACAGGTAGACCAAAAGGATATATGCGTCAGTTTGGACTTAACCGTGTTACTTTTAGAGAAATGGCTAACAATGGTTTAATACCAGGTGTTAGAAAAGCAAGTTGGTAAACAATAAACATAGTATTAACAGTTTTAAAATTTGATTAAATTCAAATAATTAATTCGTAAAATTAAATTACAAAATGCAATCAGATCCAATATCAGATTACTTAACAAGAATTAGAAATGCAGGAATGGCAGGTCATAGAGTTGTGACAATTCCAGCATCTAATATTAAAAAAGAATTAACAAAAATTCTTTTCGATCAAGGTTATATCTTAAGTTATAAGTTTGAAAAAGAAACAGTACAAGGAGAAATCAAAATTGCTTTAAAATACGATAAAGCAACAAAAAAATCAGTAATTCAAAAATTAGAACGTATTAGTAAACCTGGTTTACGTAAGTACGTTTCTGCAAATGAAATACCTAGAGTTTTAAACGGTTTAGGTATCGCAATTGTTTCAACATCTAACGGAGTAATGACAAACAAAAAAGCGCGTCAAGAAAATGTAGGTGGTGAGGTTTTATGTTACATTTATTAATAATAAAGCATAAAAGATGTCAAGAATAGGTAATGCACCAATAGCAATTCCAGCAGGAGTAACAATGACTATCAAAGATAGTGTAGTTACTATAAAAGGAAAATTAGGCGAGTTGTCTCAAAATATTGAAGAGATAGCGATCAAAGAAGAAGATGGAAAATTAGTTTTATCTAGACCATCAGATAGTAAAGATCATAAGGCAAAACACGGTTTATATAGAAGTTTAATAAACAATATGGTAACGGGTGTTTCTAAAGGTTTTACTAAAGAATTAGAATTAATAGGTGTAGGTTATAGAGCAACAAATCAAGGTCAAACTTTAGATTTAGCTTTAGGGTATTCACATACTATTGTTATGAGTATTGCATCTGAAGTTAAAGTTGAAACGGAATCTGTAAAAGGAAAACCACCAATTATTAAATTATCTTCTCATGATAATCAATTATTAGGTCAAGTTGCTGCAAAGATTAGATCTTTACGTAAACCAGAACCTTATAAAGGAAAAGGTATCAAGTTCGTAGGTGAAATATTAAGAAGAAAAGCAGGTAAAACTGCATAAATGCTATAAGCTATATGCTATATGCAATAGGCAGTTTGCCTAAAGTTTAAAGCCTAAAGCCTAAAGCCAAAAAAAATAAAATGGCATTAACAAAGTTAGAACGTAGAATACGTATTAAAAGAAGAATCAGAAAACACGTATTAGGTACTGCTAAAAGACCTAGGTTATCTGTATTTAGAAGTAATAAAGAAATTACAGCTCAATTAATTGATGATGTAAGTGGAGTTACTTTAGTAGCAACTTCATCTGCTTCAAAAGAAGTAAAAGCAAAAGGTACTAAAATTGAAATTGCAACTGCAGTAGGAAAAATATTAGCAGAGAAAGCAACTAAAAATGGTATTGAAACTTGTGCTTTTGATAGAAACGGATTCTTATATCACGGTAGAGTTAAAGCTTTAGCTGATGGAGCTAGAGATGGTGGATTAAAATTTTAAAGGAAAAGCACTAAGATGTATAAAAAATATTCAAACGTAGAAAGAGTAAAACCTAGTGGAATGGATCTTAAAGATCATTTAGTAGGTGTACAAAGAGTTACTAAAGTAACAAAAGGTGGTAGAACTTTTGGTTTTAATGCAATTGTTGTTGTTGGTAACGGAGATGGTGTTGTTGGTCACGGTTTAGGTAAATCTAAAGATGTAGCTTCAGCAATAGCAAAAGCAATTGAAGATGCTAAAAAGAATTTAGTTAGAATTCCAATATATAAGAAAACAATTCCTCACGAACAAAAAGGGAAATTTGGTGGAGCAAAAGTGTTTTTAAAACCTGCTTCTCATGGTACTGGAGTTATTGCTGGTGGAGCAGTACGTGCGGTTTTAGAGTCTGTAGGTGTACATGATGTATTATCAAAATCACAAGGTTCTTCAAATCCTCATAACGTAGTAAAAGCAACTTTTGATGCTTTATTAAACATGAGAGATGCTTATACAGTAGCAAAACAAAGAGGAATTACTTTAGATAAAGTATTTAACGGATAGATTAGTCAGTAGTCTTTAGTCTTTAGTCTTTGGCAATCTGCCTAAAGCATATAGTCTAAAGCTTAAAGCATATTCAAAAATGAAAAAAATAAAAGTAACACAAGTAAAAAGTCCTATTAGAAGACCAAAGAATCAAAAATTGACTTTGCAAGCATTAGGATTAAGAAAGATGAATCAAACGGTAGAGCATAATGCTACACCTTCAATCATCGGAATGGTAAATACAGTAAAACACTTAATTTCCGTAGAGGAAGTTTAATAATCATATACAGTTATGCAATTAAATAACTTAAGACCTGCAAAAGGAGCGGTTAAGACAAGTAAAAGAATCGGTAGAGGGCAAGGATCTGGTAAAGGTGGTACCGCTACAAGAGGACATAAAGGACAGAAATCTCGTTCTGGTTATTCTAGAAAAATTGGTTTTGAAGGTGGACAAATGCCTTTACAAAGACGTGTACCAAAATTCGGTTTCACTAATATCAATCGTAAAGAATACAACGGTATTAATTTAGATAAAATACAAGAATTTGTAGATGCGGGAAAAATAAAAGATACCGTAAATATGGATGTTCTTTGTGCAACTAAATTAGCAAGAAAGAATGACTTGGTAAAAATATTAGGTCGTGGCGAGTTGAAGACAAAATTAAACATTACTGTACATAAATTTACTGCAACAGCGAAAGCAGCAATCGAAAAAGCAGGTGGTGAAGCAGTAACTTTATAAAGTTTAGTTAAAAGATGAAAAAAATAATAAGTAGCATACAAGATATTTGGAAGATAGAAGAACTTAGAAATAAGATTCTTTTAACTTTAGGATTAATGGTAGTTTACCGTTTAGGTGCACAAATTACTTTACCTGGTATTGATGCAACTCAGTTAAAAGGTTTAGCTGCAAATGCAGATGGAGGTTTAATAGGTCTTTTAAATATGTTTACTGGTGGAGCATTTGCAAGAGCATCTATTATGGCACTTGGTATTATGCCTTATATTTCGGCATCTATTGTAGTACAATTAATGGGTATTGCAATACCATATCTTCAAAAATTAAAAAATGAAGGTGAAAGTGGTAATAAAAAAATCACACAAATTACACGTTGGTTAACTATTGTTATATTAATAGTACAAGCACCAACATTTATTTATAGTTTACCTTCATTAGGTGTACCAGAATCGGCTTATTTAATTGGTAAAGGGCCTTTATTTTGGTTCTCTTCTATATTATTGTTAACTACAGGTACTGTATTTGCAATGTGGTTAGGAGAAAGAATTACTGAAAAAGGAATCGGTAATGGTATTTCATTATTAATTACTATTGGTATTATTGCACGTTTGCCACAGTCATTTATGCAAGAAGTTGTTTCTAAATTAGAAGCAGGTAATGGTGGAGCGTTAATGATTTTAATTGAAGTAATTATATGGTTCTTAGTAATCTTAGCATCTATATTTTTAGTAACAGCAATACGTAAAATTTCAGTACGTTATGCACGTAGAACTGTTGCAGGTGATGTAGGAAACATTGCTGGATCTAGAGATTACGTACCATTAAAATTAAATTCTGCAGGAGTAATGCCAATTATATTTGCACAAGCATTAATGTTTGTACCTGCATTATTAAAAGATTCGTCTAATGAAATGATGGCAAGTTTTGGTCAAAGATTTACCGACATGTTTGGTTGGGAATATAATGTACTATTTGGTATCTTAATAATTGTATTCGGATTTTTCTATACTGCAATTACAATTCCTACCAATAAAATGGCAG
>JAMONN010000253.1 GCA_027065775.1 Flavobacteriaceae bacterium
AGTTTTAACTTTTAAATTGTTATTATTTTTAACCGAAAACTGAACCGTTGTAAACATGCCAGAAAATAATTTAACTTTAGATTTGTCTAATTTAATTTTAACTAAATATTGTCCGCCAGTATTTTTTGCGGAAATACCAATTTCAGAAACTTTACCTTTAATAGTTTCGTTTAAAGATTTAATTAAAACATTTGCTGTGTCGCCATTATTAATTTTAGCAATTTCAGATTCTGGCACCATAGCAACTACCTCAAAATTCCCTTTAGATTCAATAGTAATTAATGGCATTCCTGGATTTGCCATATCGCCTTGCTCCACAAATTTACCAGTTATAATTCCTGTAAAAGGTGCTCTTAAATTGGTATAAGCAAACTGTGCATTTACTTCGTTTTTCATTTGTTGTGCTGCTTCTAAACCTGATTTTGCCATCTCATAATTGGTTGTCATGTCATCCATTTCTTTTTGAGAAACACTTTCTTGAGCAAACAAAGCAGTAAACCTATCAAAATCTTTTTTAGCAGATTTTACACCAACTTGTGCCTTATTAATATTTGCATTTACTTGTGCTTGTTTTGCTTGTAAATCTGTACTATTTATTTTTATAAGTAATTGTCCTTTATTTACTTTTTGACCAATTTTTACATTTAACGTTGTAATGTAACCCATCATTCTTGTACTTATATTTGCTGTATTTCCTGCTTGTACAGTACCAGAAACACTTATTAAGTTAGCTGTATTTGTATTAGTACTTACTTTTGCAGTTGTTACTGAAATTGGATCTAATTTTGTGATAGAATGTTCTTCCTTTTTACCACAACTTATGGTGATTATTGCTAGTATTAGTAGTGTTGCTATTTTGTTCATGTTTTTCTTTTTTAATTCCCGCAGGTTTCGCTGATTTACGCGGATTTTTATTTATTTTTTCCTACAAGATTTGCGATAATCTGCGAAATCTTCTGGACACTTTTTAATTACTCAAAAACGTCAAATACGCCTGAGCATAATTCAGTTCGAAAATGGTTTGGTTATATTCTAATTGTTTTTTTGCATATAAACTTTCCGAAATTAAAACATCTGTCGCTTTTTCTAGTCCTTGTTTAAATCGGTTGGTTTTAATACGCAACGATTCTTTTGCTTGATTTACTGACAATTCAGCTAGAGCTAATTTATTTTGAGCATCTAAATACATACGTTTTGCAACATTAAATTCGGTGTTATTTTTCGCTATATATTGTGCCAATTCTAATTTAGATTTTTCTACTTCTTCTTTACTTTTTTGCACTTTACTATAACGTGTTGCACCTTTAAAAACATCCCAACTTAATTGTGCACCAATTAAATAATTATTGGCATCGGCTTGAAATATTTTATTATCATTCATTTCAAAATGACCAAAAGCATTTAATCTTGGCATAAAAGTCATTTTTTCTGATTTATATAGTTGCTCGTATGCTTTGGTAGCGATTTCCATCGCTTTAAAATCGGAACGTTCTGTAGAAATTTGATCTTCCATTTTAAATAAACTGTTAACCGTTAAATCATCAGTTGGTTTTATTAAGGTATAATCTTTACTACTCATTAACGTATTTAAATAATCCGATGCATTATGCACATTACTTTTTGCAGTAGTTAATTGATTTTTAACTTCATTTACACGAATAGCAACTAATAATAAATCCGATTTTTGTAAATAACCTTGATCAAAACTATTTTTTGCATGTTGTTGATTTTTTTCTGCAGTTGTTAACGCTTGCTCTAAAACAGTAACTGCTTTATAAGCTAATTGTAATTGCATGTAGGCCTTTTCTACTTCAAAAATTAGATAATCTTTAGTTCTTCCTTTTTGTAAAGACACTGCTTCTAATTTAATTTTTGCAGCTTTACGTTGGTAAATTCCATCTAAATTAATTAATGGTTGTTGTATTTCAATTTTGGTATTATAATTTTCAAAACGATCTGGATTATTTAATGATATCGGATTAAAATCTGCTTGGGTAACCACTTCTTGATTTAATAAAGAACCAAATGCCATTAACGGACTTGTACTAGTAATACCAGTATAAGATACTTTTACATTTGGTAAAAAAACAGCACGCGATTGTTTATAATCGGCTTTTGAAATATTATAGTTTTTATCTGCAATTTTTAATGTAGTATTATTATTTACAACATTATTTATGACTTCTTGCTTAGATAATAATTTTTCTTGTGCAGAAATTATTCCGATACAAAAAATGGTTAGTAGTAGAATTATTTTTTTCATTTTATACTTTTAATTTGATGCAAAAGTATAGCGAAGAAAAAGTTGTTTGTGCAACCTAAGTTACATTTTTGTGTAACTTAAGTTACCTTAAGTTCTTTAAATTTATTTCAATTATTTATTCATTTTCGTGAAACTAAATTAGTAAATAAAGTAACAAAAACAACCACCGAAATCGAACTTAAAGGCATTAATATTGCTGCAACCAAAGGTGATAGTTGCCCTGTAATGGCAAAAAATATTCCTACAGAATTATATAGTAAAGACAATATAAAACTATAGCGTATTATACGAATCGTTTTTTTTGTAAGTCGCATAAATTTTGGCAATTTATCGAAATTATCTGCATCTAAAATAGCATTACTTGCTGGCGAAAAAACGTTGGTATCTTCAGAAACTGAAATACCAAAGTTACTTTGCGCCAATGCTCCTGCATCATTTAAACCATCGCCAACCATCATTACTTTATGATGCTGCTCTTGTAATTTTTTAATATAATTTAATTTATCTTCAGGTTTTTGATTAAATAATATGGTTGTTCCTTTAGGTACAATTTTGTGTAAAGTTTCTTTTTCGCCTTCATTATCTCCTGAAAGAATTACTAATTTGTAACCTTCTTTTAATTTCTCAAAAAAAGATTTTAAGTTACTACGGTATTTATTTTTAAAAATAAATTTTCCCTTTAATTCATTGTCTATTTCAATAAAAATAGTAGTTTCAACTTTATCCGATTTCTTAATTTTTAAAAAGGAAGCAGATCCTAATTTAATAGAAATAGTGTTTATTTTTGCCTCAATTCCTTTTCCAACAAATTCTTTAAATGTGTTTACTTTTACACTTTCAGATTCTGGTAAAAAAGTATATAACATTCTATTTAAAGGATGATTTGAATTACGAATTGTGTTTTTTATATAGGATAATTCTTGTTTTGATAATTCAATTCCTTCATAAGAAATATTCGATTCCTTATTGGTTGTGATTGTGCCTGTTTTATCAAAAATTATAGTGTCGATTTTTGCCGCATATTCAATGCTATTTGCATCTTTTAAATAAAATTTTCGGTAACCAAAAATACGCAACATATTACCAAAAGCAAAAGGTCCAGAAAGTGCCAAACCACACGGACAAGCAATAATTAAAACTGCTGAAGCAATATTAATTGCTTTAGAAATACTTGTAAACGACCAAAATATTCCTGCAATTAAGGCAACAGATAAAATAATAAAAGTAAAGTATTTACTAATTTTATCGGTAGTTGTTTTAATGGTAGTTTCGTCACTTTTAGCAAATGCTTTATTAGACCATAATTGTGTTAAATAACTTTGTTCAATTGTGTTTAAAACATCTACTTCTATTGCACCTGCAAGTTGTTTTCCGCCAGCAAATATTTTGTCGCCAGATATTTTTGAAACTGGCAAAGATTCTCCAGTAACAAAACTGTAATCTATAGATGCTTTACCGTTAATTAAAATACCATCAACAGGTATTAATTCTTGATTTCTGATTAAAATTCGATCGCCTTTTTCTATTTTGTTTACCTCGATAATTTCTTCCTTTTCATTCTTAATTTTAGTAACTGCTATCGGAAAATACGATTTATAATCACGTTCAAAAGAAAGATAATTATAGGTGCGTTGCTGAAATATTTTACCTAATAACAAAAAGAAAACCAAACCTGTTAAAGAATCAAAATAACCAGAACCTAAATTAAAAAGCACTTCGATTGCAGATCTAATAAATAAAACAAAGATTCCTAATGTTAAAGGAACATCAATATTTACAATCTTATTTTTAAGTCCTTTATATGCGCTTATATAATAATCGCTAGCAGAATATAAAACTACCGGAATCGAAAACAACAGCATTAAATACCTAAATAGATACTTGTATTTCTCTAACCAAAAACCATCATCTTGAAAATATTCTGGAAAAGATAATAGCATTACATTACCAAATGCAAAACCTGCAATCGCTAATTGATAAATGAGTTTTTTATTAGTTCCTTTTTTATTATTATCAACATCATCTAAACTGATATAAGGTTCGTAGGCAATAGATGTTAGTAGTTCTACTACTTTTTTTAAAGAAATTTGATTGCTTTTATAGGTAATTCGAATCGTTTTTTTAGGAAAATTAACGCTCGAAGTTACAATACCATTATGCAATTTACTCAAATTTTCCAAAACCCAAATACATGAACTACAGTGCATACTTGGTGCTAAAAACGAAACTACTTGTGTTTCGCCGTCGTTAAATTCTAACAATTTTTCGGCAATTTCTTGGTTATCTAAGTACTTATATTTGCCTTTAATTTCACTAGGAATTGTTCCAGGATTCTTTTCTAAATCGTAGTAGCAACCTAATTCATTTTGGTTTAAAATTTCGTAAACAGTTTTACAGCCATTGCAGCAGAACAATTTGTCGTTCAATTTATATTGATCGTTAGCACAATCTAATCCGCAATGAAAACAGTTTTTTTTAGACATAAAACAGGTACAAAAGTTACATAAAACTTTGCAAATTTATAGTAATATTACACGATATTTATGATAAAAATCATATATTTGAATAGCTAAAAATTAATTAATGAGTAATTGTAACCAATGTATTATTAAAGAATTAAATTCTTTAAATGTTTTGTCAGATGATGAATTAAATGATATTTCACGTAAAAAAGTCACACATAAATTTAAAAAAGGAGAAATAATTTTTGAAGAAGGCACCAAATTAAATGGCGTTTTTTGTTTACGTAATGGTAAATGTAAGGTAACTAAATTATCCCCAAATGGTAATGAGCAGATTGTTCGCTTTATACAATGTGGTGAATTAATTGGGCATCGTTCTGTTTTAAGTAGTTCTTCAGCACACCTTACAGTTACGGCTTTAGAAGATATGGAAGCATGTTATATACCAAAGGAAGAAATTTACGATAAATTTAAAAATAATTCAGAATTTTCAATGAATATCACTAAATCTATCTGTACAGATTTAGATAAAGCAAATATTTCGATTACAAATATGGCGCAAAAAAATGTAAAAGAGCGTCTAGCAGAATCGTTATTGTTTTTTGAAAAAACGTTTGGACTAGACGAAGATGGTTATTTAAATATAAATTTAAGTAGAGAAGAAATAGCAAATTCTATTGGTACTGCTACAGAATCTAGTATTAGATTATTATCACAATTTAAAAAAGAAAAATTAATAGAATTAAAAGGCAAACGCATTAAAATTTTAGACAAAACAAGACTACAACATATTACGGATGGCTATTAATAAGCAATTATATATA
>JAMONN010000254.1 GCA_027065775.1 Flavobacteriaceae bacterium
TAGTTTCCTGCGAAGGCAGGAATCTCCTAATTGATTATGATTTATAGTATATTAGATTCCTGCCTTCGCAGGAATTATTTAGTCAACCAACCAGAAGGATTTTGCGGTACTGCATTTTTCATTAAAGCAAAAACTAGTTTCCTGCGAAGGCAGGAATCTCCTAATTGATTATGATTTATAGTATATTAGATTCCTGCCTTCGCAGGAATTATTTAGTCAACCAACCAGAAGGATTTTGTGGCACTGCATTTTTCATTAAAGCAAAAACTAATTTTGTTTTACCAGTAGTTTTATCAGTATGAACAACTCCCAAATTCTGTTTTGCACCAACATTATCGCCTTTATTTACGTACAATGTAGTTAGATTTCTATATGCGGTTATATAACTACCATGCTGAATTAAAACGGTTTTAAGTTTCGTTTTTTTATCTACCATTATGGCAAATACTTTTCCTTTAAAAACACTTCTTGCTTTTGCATTTTTTTCGGTAATATAATGCCAACCGTTACTTTTTACTTTTATCTTTTTTAATTGTTCGTGTGGTCTTGTGCCAAACCATCTAGAAACATAACCTTTTTCTACAGGATGTGGTAATTTACCCTTATTAGCAATAAAATTAGAACCTACTATTTTTGCTTTTGGCGTTAAGTTGAAGGTTTTAGATTTTGTGCCAGATTTTTTATTAGATGTTGAAATCACTTTGGTAATTAAGTTTTCAATCTGACTTTCAAAATTTCTTTCTGCTTTCTGTTTTTTCTTTATTTGCGCAGTATATTTTTTTTCTTTTTTCTTTACCTTATTTATTAATTGTTGTTGCGCAACTTTTTCGGAATCTACATTTTTACGTTCATTTATTTTTTCAGCAATAAGTAAATCTTTTTCTTCTTTTTTTATTTTTAAAGAATCATTTAATAGTAACAGTTCTTCTTTTTTTATTTTTATTTTAACCGATTGTTTTTTTCTATGATTCGCATATTGCTTCATATACTGCATACGTTTGTATGCTTGCGTAAAATTATCAGAAGATAATAAAAACAATAATTTATGTTGTTCGTTTTTACTTTTATAAGTCTGCAAAATCATATTAGCAAACTCTTTTTTAAGTTTTATTAACTGATTTTCTAAAGTTATAATTTCTCTTTTATTCGTATTAATTTCTTTTGAATATGCTTCGGACTCTAAATTAATTGTATTAATTAGTTTTTGACGAACTTCAATTTTTTTATTAATATCACCAAGTCTAGAAAGTAAATTTCTTTCATCTTTTTTAGTTTTAGAAAGCAATCTATTAATCTGTTTAATTTCTTTTTGAAGTTTTACTCTTTTTGCCTGAAGTTGTTTTTTGTTTTGAGAAAATCCAGAAACAGAAACAAATAAAAATAATACAATACTAAGTATTGAAATTAAGTTGTTTTTTTGTTTTAAGTAAGTAATCATAAACTTTAAAAAATTATGTTTTTACTGTTATATTAATAATAAATTCTGCTTATACATCTTTGTTATTTTCTCGCAAAGTCGCAGAGACGCTAAGAGAATTTTAAGTTTTAAGTCGCAAATGTTTGCATAGCAAACATAATTGTGTCTTTTGAGAACTTTCAACTTTGCGGTTCTGCGACTTTGCGAGATTTTTTATATTTACTCATTAAATTCGTGGCAGAACCAAAATTATAACTTAATTTCTTTATAACCGCTTGGTATTTCAAATGGGTATTTTAAATCTAAATTAAATGCCACGTTTTTGTAATCCATAGTAACCGTATTGGTGTTTTTTGGATCTTCGGCAAGTATAAAAATAGTTGCAGGAAAGTTAACACCTTCAATATTTTCGTAATTAGTATAAGAAATCGATAAATATTTGTTTTCCTTTTCTTGTTTTATTTCCTGTTTGTTTATTTTAAAATTAGTTGCATTTAAATTAAACAGAATATCAAATAATTCATTTTTCTTTTTTGGTGTAAATTCATATTGATTTTCACCAGTTTTAATTTTGTAATCTCTTTCGTTTAAATCAAAAACAGCTTGACCTAATAAAATATTTTGTACTTGTTCAAAATTCACTTCTGTACCTAAAAAATCACTTAATAAAGAAAAATCACCGTCAAAATATTCGCTTTGTAATTTATTATAAAACTGCACTCTATTAGGTGTAATTTTAAGTTTTCCTAAAGAAAAAATAGATTTAGAAATACTCATCCAAATTACTTTGTCAGTTTCCATTCGCAAAGAGACATTTACACTTGGCAAACTTGTTTTACCTTTATATTTTGCTTTAATAGTTGCTTTTAGCGTTTTTTTATTAAAACTATGATGGTTGTAATTTTCTATCACTTTTGATATAAATAAGTTGCTTGTATTATTGTTTGAAGTTGTACTTTTCTTACTCTTACAAGATGTAAAAGTTAAAATTAACGCTAATATGTAAATTGTTTTTTTCATTTTTCTAAAACCGAACCTTATTGTTTACGTAATTCTAACGCTTTGTTTTGGTAATTTGTTGCTTTAGAAGGTCTATTTAACCCTAAATAAGCAATTTTCATTTGATCGTAAAAGTTTGCTAATAAATTAGTATCATCAATAATAAAATCTAACCCTAATTCTAAACTAACCAATGCTTTTTTGTAATTATATAAAGCATTTTGCCCTTTTGCATTTAATAAATAGAATAAAGGTTGCGCAGGAAAAAGAGACAAACCTTCATCACTATCTGCAACCAATTCATTAAATTTATTAGACTTTTCTTCTGCTTGTAATAAGGTTAATATAGATTTAAAGTCTTTCTTTTTAGTTGACTTTTTCTTTACGGAAGTATCTGTATTTTCTAAAACTACCGGTTTTTTGATTGGTGCTTTTTTGAGTTCACTATATTTTTCAGGGAAAAGAATTCGATCGTAATAATCTTGCCTATGATCAAACAAGCTTAATTTTTCAATTTTCAGAAATGATTCTTTTGCTTTATCTTTTTGTTTATTTCTAATATATAAAAGAATTAAATCATTTTCTTTAGCAGGCTTTAAGGTTACTAATTTTTTTTGAATTTTTATAGCATTATCATAATCGCGTTGTAATCGATAGACTTCTTTTAAATGTTCTAAAATATGTGTGTTATTTGGTTTCTTTTTTAATGCCTTTTCAGAAAAAAATACAGCATTATCATAATCTTTTAATTTCAAATAATTTTTAGCATATTCGTAATTTAAGGCAGCATTTTCTGGGTAAATCACTTTACAATCATCTAAAGATTCAATTGCTTTATTATAATCTTCTCTGGATTTTTGTTGTAACGCTTCAAAGAAATGTTTTTGAAATTCTAAATATTGTTTTTCTTCTTCCTTTTCTTTTTTAAGCGCAATTTCCTCAGGTGTTTCTTTTAGAGTAAATTCTTGAGAAAATCCTAATTGTATCGAAAGAAAAATCATTCCGATAAGGAGAAAAAACGATATGTTAAAAGTTCGATTCATTTATTTTAAAACAGAATAATCGCCAATACTAATGGAAGTAAAATTACCATCATAAACCACTTTATTACCAATCATTGAGTTGGTTAAATCGGCATTATCAATAATTACTTCTTCTTGAATTAACGAATCTTTTATAGTTGAATTTGTAACTGCACTATTCATGCCAAGCGACACATTTGGTCCAACAACACTGTTTTTTAACACCACATTAGCACCAATAAAACAAGGTTGAATTATTTCGGAATTTTCTAAAACAACCGATGAATCCACTAAGTTTATAGCATCTTTCTGTGCATATTGTAAAACCGAAGTGTTTGTTTTAATCGTGATTTCTTTATTACCACAATCCATCCAATCACTAACTTCGCCAGGTACAAATTTTGCGCCTTTTTGTTTTAAATTTTCTAAAGCATTTGTTAATTGAAATTCGCCTTTTTCTTTGATATTATTATCTAATAAATATTCGATTTCTGCTTTTAAATCTTCGCCTTTTTTGAAATAATAAATTCCGATTATTGCTAAATCAGACACAAATTCAGTTGGTTTTTCGATAAAATCAGAAATAACACCATCTTTTAATTTAATTACACCATAAGCACTTGGGTCTGCCACTTTTTTCACCCAAACAGCACCATCTGTATTTGGATCTAAAGTAAAATCTGCTTTAAATAAAGTATCTGCAAAAGCAACAACACAAGGACCATTTAATGATTTTTCTGCTTGATAAATTGCATGTGCCGTTCCTAAGGCTTCGTGTTGTACTACAACAACGCCTTTTGTATTTAAATCTTTGGCTATTTTAAGTAATTTTTCTTCGGTATCTTTAGGGAAAGTTGGCCCGATAATAAATGTAATTTCATCAATTTCTTTATTAATTACTCCTGCAATATCTTCCACTAAACGTTGTACAATCGGTTTTCCAGCAATTTTTGTTAATGGTTTTGGTATTGTTAAAGTATGTGGCCTTAAACGTGACCCAATTCCTGCCATTGGTATGATAATCTTCATAAATCTTTCTAATTTTAATGTCACAAATATACTAAATTTATTGTGTTATCCTATACGCTCCTTTTTGGTAAGTACTATGGAATTTTATGTTCTTTTTTATACAGGTTTCACTCCAGAATTTCACATAACTTTTATAATTTGAAGCATCTGCAATAATAATTTTTGGTTGTAAATTCTGAATCAATCTTTCTAAATTTATTTTTGGTGATTGTGTTAAAAGAATTATTTCGGGTTTAAATTTTTCAATAGTATAAATGCCTAAACTATCTAAAATCAATATTTTTTTATTCTTTATTTTATAAATATCCTTAACGGAATTTTCTGTGCTAGCGATTAATTTTCCGTTACCAATTAAATAATTATTTGCAATATATTTAGTAGAAACAACCTTAGTAGTATCACTATGAAACTTTACGTTTTCACCAAAACGATTTGCAATTAAAGTACCACGATTTTTATTAAAAATTATAAATTCACTTTTAGTATATAATTGTTGCTTTTGATAAATAAACACTACTTGAAATAAAACGATTCCTATTAAAACAAAGGCAAAACGTTGTATTGTTTTTTTATCGATAAATCGAAAACTGAAAATTATAAACAAATAACTACAAATTAATACTAAAACAGAAAACGAAATATTTGTAAATAAAAACGATTCTTGTTTGGCAATAAATTCAATAAAACGATTCATTAATTGGATGATATTTCCATAAATAACAGCAATACTTTGTGGTAAAATATTTAATAATGCTAAACCGATAATTAAAATTCCGAATCCAAGAATAAAACCTAAAGCAGGAATAATTATCAAACTAGAAACAAAAAATAAACTAGGAAACTGATGAAAATAATACAAACTCAAAGGTAAAATACCAATTTGTGCCGAACAAGAAATTGCAAATAATTGCCAAGGTTTTTTCAGGAATATAGATTTCGGATTATAAAAATCGATAAACTTCGGATAAAAATATACAATCGAAAAAACGGCTAAATAACTTAATTGAAAACCAACACTAAATAAAAATAAAGGCTTAACAAGTAGCAACACAAACATAGAAATAAACAAGTTGTTTAATGTATTCGATTTTCGGTTAGATAATTGACCTATTGCGATTGCAGTAAACATGGTAACTGCTCTAACAACCGAAGCCGACAAACCTGCAATTGTTGCATAAGACCACAACAACAAAATAACTATAACCAATTTAATTAGTTCTCCTTTTTTAAATTTCTCTAAAGGTTTTAGCAAAAAACTCAATAGCAAAAACAAAACACCAACATGTAAACCCGAAACTGCTAAAATATGCACTGCTCCAGCATTTTGATAGTTTTCGATTAATTCTTTAGACATATTTTGCCTTTGTCCTAAAAGTAAAGCGTTTATGATGGCTAATTCGTCATTTTTATAACCATTATTTTTAAGCGATTTATTTATATGTTTTCTGAATGCAGATGCGAAACCATTTAAGGTGGAAGTTTTAGATTTTAAAACTTTTAAGTCGGAATATTTACTATGTATCTGATGATGAATTTGTTGTTTTTCTAAATAATTTTTGTAATTAAATTGATACAGATTCTTAGGTTCACTTATCCATTTAAAATTACTTGAAATTAATATTTTATCCTCAATATTAAATTGAGTTAAACTATCTTTTTTTATATTTAATAATACTTTGCCAAGTGTTTTATTTTCGTTTATTTGAAAAACCTTCGCTTCATATTTATCATAGTAAATATTCGATTTTAATTGTTTTTCTATAACTAGAACAGTTTGGTTTTCATTAGAAATAAAGTTGGAATAATGGTTTTTATAATTTCTCTGATTTTGAAAGGAAACTGCCGCAATTCCGATAACAAAAAACAGTAAAAAAGCAGCAAAATTAAAATGACTGTTTTTAGTAAAAGATTTATTCGAAAAATAATAAGAAATACCTAAAATTAAAATTGCAACACTTAAAAAAATTGCTATGAAAATAGGTTTTAAGTTTATATAGAATCCGAAAACAATACCCAAAACAATAGATAGTGTTAAGAATGCAGGAACAAACTTAAATGTTTTCATAGCAATTAGTTATGTTGCAAATGTATGGTTAGTTTGTGTTTTAATTTCGAGGGAAATCACCCTTTTTGTAGAAAAAAATTAAAAAGTCATCGTATGAATAAATCTATAGTCAGGATTTTACTTTGAGTGAAGTTCTGACTTATTAAAAAATTGTACTAAAATCATATACTTAAGAATGTACTTGATTTTATTATCTGTTTTTGTTAACTTTGCTAACATAACAGTCAATAAATTGCATTAAAACACAATTTATTTTTGTGCTGTGTGTCATTTTGAGAAACCTGTGAACAAACTAACAAACTTTACAACCAAAAAGATTTTTACAAGACTATTGACAAATAAGTCTGCGAAAAACTATTGGAATTATATTAGTGAATTAAGAAAACGGAAAACAGAAGAAATATATAAAAAGAGTACTTTATTAACTAAATCCGACTCTTTGAAAGAAAGAGTATTAGGTGTAAATATTCTAGCACAATTCGGACTCCCAAGATTACACAAAAAAGAAATAATCAATATTTTATTTGAACTTTTAGAAACCGAAACTGATAAAGAAATTATAAGTTCGATTCTTTATGGTATTAGCCACAATAATGAAAAATTGAATTTAAAGCAAATTAAATTTCTTTGCTCTTTTACAACTCATAAAAGTATAATTGTAAGGCATAGTTTGGCTTTTGCACTTTGCACAATTGACAAAGAAATAGCAATTGATTCGCTAATTGAATTATCAAATGACAAAGACGAGGAAGTAAGAGATTGGGCAACTTTTGGATTAGGCAGTCAACTCGAAACAGATACAGATAAAATCAGAACTGCATTATGGAATAGAATATTGGACAAAGACGAAGGAGCAAGATTTGAAGCAATTTCAGGTTTAGCACAAAGAAAAGATAAAAGAATAAAGGAAATTCTAAAAAAAGAACTTGAAAATATTGACGAATATGGTTCGCTAATTTTAGAATCTATCGAATATTTAAACGACAAGAGTTTAATTCCAAATATCGAAAAGCAAATCAAACTTAATAAGATTTCAAAGAAAATAAATGAAGATTGGCTTTTAAATACGTTGAATAAATTAAAAAAATAAAAACGAACGCACAACAACGATTATACTTAATTGCTTAGTTCAGTCCTACTATTTTAGAAATAAATAGTCAAAAAATTAATTAAACAATTTCAAGAAAACTTCATCAATTTTTGAAACTTTAATCACATCAATATTATAGTTTTTCTTCGGAAACTTATTATATTTAGAAACAATAATAGTATCAAACCCAAGTTTTTCGGCTTCTAAAATACGTTTTTCAATTCGGTTTACTGCTCTAATTTCTCCTGCTAAACCAACTTCGGCGGCAAAGCAATAATTTTGTGGTATGGCAATATCTTCGTTAGATGACAAAATAGCACAAACAACGGCTAAATCAATTGCAGGATCATCCACTTTTA
>JAMONN010000255.1 GCA_027065775.1 Flavobacteriaceae bacterium
CAGCAATATTTAAAAAAACATCTTTTGCGCCCAATCTAAAACCTGCTCGTTTTTCTAAAACAGCTAAAATCATATTTAATCGTTTTAGATTATAACCTGTAGTTGAACGTTGCGGTGTTCCGTAAACTGCTGTACTTACTAAGGCTTGTACTTCAATCATAAAAGGTCGAATTCCTTCTAAAGTTGCAGCGATTGCTGTGCCACTTAAACTTGCATCTTTTTCGGAAATTAATATTTCACTCGGGTTTTCAATTTCTCGCAAACCAGAACTTAGCATTTCATAAATACCTAATTCGGCGGTTGATCCAAATCGGTTTTTGTTTGCTCTTAATATTCTGTAAGTATGATTTCTATCGCCTTCAAAATGAAGAACAACATCTACCATATGTTCTAATATTTTTGGTCCAGCAATGCTTCCTTCTTTATTAATATGACCAATTAATAAAACTGGTGTTGCGGTTTCTTTTGCAAATTTTATTAATTCAGATGCTGTTTCTCTAATTTGTGAAATACTTCCTGGACTTGACTCGATAAAATCGGTATGTAAGGTTTGAATAGAATCTATTACTACCATTTCTGGTTGATTTTCGACAATAGATTTAAAAATATTTTGCGTATTAGTTTCGGTTAAAATAAGGCAATTGTCATTTTTAATTTGCAATCGTTCACCACGCATTTTAATCTGACTTTTACTTTCTTCGCCAGAAACATACAAGACTTTTTGAGGCATTTGTAAGGCAATTTGTAAAATTAATGTCGATTTACCAACGCCAGGTTCGCCACCAAGTAATATTACAGAACCTCTTACCAATCCGCCGCCAAGCACATTATCTAACTCGTTGTTATTGGTTTTAAAACGATCTTCTGCATTAATAGTAATTTCTTTAATATTAACCGCTTTGGATACTTTTTTAGTTTTAGTTGCGTTCCAAGTTCTTTCAGAATTTTTAGATTCTTTTTGAATAATTTCTTCCACAACAGTTCCCCATTCATTACAAGTAGTGCATTTACCTAATAATTTAGCGTGTTGCGCTCCGCAATTTTGACAGTAGAATTTTGATTTTTGTTTGGCCATTTATAAATGTGTAATCGTTTAATTGTTGTTTTGTTTAATCGTTTGATACCAATTCCACTTTTTATTATCTATTCTATCTTGTTCGTCATAATAGTCCGTTTTATAAAAAATCAGTCCTATTTTTTCTAATACTTTACAAGAACCAATATTTTTTGGGTCTGCAATACCAATAATTCTATTTAAATTCAATTTTTCAAATCCGTATTTTATAATTTCTTTAGAAATTTCTGTTGCAATGCCTTTGTTCCAATATTCTGGTAGAAATCGAAAACCAATATCAGTTTCATTAAATTCTGGTAAATATTTTAAACCAGCAAAACCGATTACTTGATTTGTTTTCTTAAAAACAACTGCCCATCTACCATAACCGTAACTTTTATAATCTTTAAAAATTACATTTTCAATGATATTTTTAGCTTCATCTTTATCTTTTAAAGAAACATCGCCAGTATATTTATTAATTATATCGCTTGAACCATATTCAAAAACAGCATCTACATCATCAAGAGTAAATTCTCTAAGTATAATTCTTTCGGTTTCTATAATTGGTTTCATTTTTGTTTTTTTTCAACCCTGCAAGGGTTTAAAACCCTTGCAGGGTTATGTTAAGTATTTATTAATTTAAAATAGCCTCAATACCAGGTAATTTTTTTCCTTCTAACATTTCTAACATTGCGCCGCCACCAGTAGAAACATAACTTACTTTATCTGCAAATTGAAACTTTTTAACAGCAGCAACCGAATCGCCGCCGCCAACTAATGAAAAAGCACCTTCTAAAGTTGCATCTTTAATGGCGTAACCTAATTCTCTGGTTCCTTTTGCGAATTTTTTCATTTCAAAAACACCTAAAGGTCCATTCCATAAAATGGTTTTTGAACCTGCAATTACAAAGGCATTACCAACGTTTGTTTTTGGCCCTGAATCTAAACCCATCCAACCATCAGGAATATCATTTGCTTCAATAATCATTGTATTTGCATCATTAGAAAAAGCATCTGCTGCAATAACATCAATTGGTAAATGGATTCTTGTTTTATTAACTTTTGCTTTTGCTAAAATTTCTAATGCTAATTCTAGTTTGTCATTTTCCACTAAAGAATCACCAATTTTTCCACCTTCAGCTTTAATGAATGTAAATGCCATACCGCCACCAATAATAATATTATCCACTTTATCCATAATATTATTTATAACTTCAATTTTTGAAGATACTTTTGCGCCACCAATTACTGCAGTAACTGGTTTTACACTATTATTTAATACGTAATTAATGCTTTCTATTTCCTTTGCTAAAAGCAAACCAAAACATTTATTTTTAGGAAAAAATTGAGCGATAATCGCCGTTGATGCGTGTGCTCTATGTGCAGTGCCAAAAGCATCGTTTACATAAATATCGCCAAATTTTGATAATTTTTTTGCGAACTCAATATCGCCTTCTTTTTCTTCTTTATGGAAACGTAAGTTTTCTAATAGTATAATTTGATTATTTTGAAGATTTTCGATTTCAGTTTCAACTTCAGAACCAATACAATCTGAAACGAATTTTATTTTTTGCTCTAGAATTTCTTCTACTTTAGAAACTATGTTTTTTAACGAAAACTTTTCTTCTTTACCTTTTGGCCTTCCTAAATGAGACATTAGAATTACACTTCCGCCATCTTTTAAAATTTTAGTTATTGTAGGTTTTGCAGCTTCGATTCTTGTAGCATCTGTAACTTCTAATTTATCGTTTAAAGGCACATTAAAATCTACTCTAATTAATGCTTTTTTATCTTTGAAGTTGAAATCGTTTATCGTAATCATTAAAAATATTTTTTACAAAAATATTGTTTTTAAATCAATTTCTTAATTTTGCTTAATAATTATTTTTTTACATCCTCATAGTTTTGTGAGATTAAATACCAAAGTATGAGTTTTATCTTGATAAAATCAGAACAAAAATCAAATTAATAACAAACATTTCATTACTTTTGCAGTATGCTTTTATTTATAAGTGGACAAGAAATAGTTATCATCGTAATCATAGCAGTAATGCTTTTTGGTGCAGACAAAATACCCGATTTAGCACGTGGTTTAGGTAAAGGTATGCGTCAAATAAAAGATGCTACTAATGATGTAAAGCGAGAGATTAATAAATCTGCTAAAGAAAATGGTCTAGATACTGAATTTATAAAAGATATTAAAGATTCTGTAGATGATGTGAAAAAATCGGTTACTAATAATTTTGAAGACTTAACTGGACCAATTAAAAGAAAGCGATAATTTTTTCAGGAAAATCAAAATCTCTTCCTTAAAAAGACAAACCTTATAAATCTAGATTCTAATTACAATAAAAATATGTTCTCATTTTCTTTACAAATTGCAAAAACTACACCTTCTTTTTGGGATAAATTAATACAAAGTGATCGTGAATTATTAGTAAATTTAAACGCATTAGGTACCGAAAAATGGGATGCTTTTTGGTTAATAATAACCGATAAAAATTCTTGGTTACCATTATTCTTAATTCTATTTTATTTATTAATCAAATCTTATGGTTGGAAAAAAGGTGCGATTTTAATTGTATTTGCTGCTTTACTGGTTACTTTTTCGGATCAATTAGTTAATTTAATTAAAAATTCTGTTGGACGATTACGACCAAATAATGATCCTATATTAAAAGATATTATTAGAATTCTGAAAACTCCTGGTAGTTATAGTTTTGTATCTGGTCATTCTACCACATCTTTTGCAGTAACTACTTTTATAATTTTTCTTTTAAGGAATAATTATAAGTACATATATCTACTACTTATTTGGCCAATATCATTTGCCTATAGTCGTATTTATTGTGGTGTACATTTTCCTATTGACATTACCTTAGGATTATTTTTAGGCGTTATAATTGGCTTTGTGTTTTATCGATTAAGTCAATTGTTTTTGATAAAGTTTGATTATAAATAGACTTTGCCTTAGGTTTTTATCATAATCTATTCAATAACCAAATCACTCACCAAACCTTTATAATTATGTATATCTGCACGTAATGAACCAACCGATAAAGAGGCTTTAATACGCAATGGTATTTTATTTACATCATCACTAACCCAAACGGTTACGCTTTCTTTTTCTTTAAAAACTCTTCCTGCTTGTACAATAGGTCTAAATTTTGCCGCTTTAATTTTTCCGAATTTTGTATTGATAATTTCTCTGCCTAAAAATCGTAATTTCATATCTATCGTTTCTTCATCCATAAATATTTTCAAAACTATTTCTTTACCAATAGTAAAGTCTGAAATATCTTGATTTCTCATATAATACAAAGCAGAAAGTAAATCTTGAACTTCACCAGAAGTTTCATGATTTTTTTTTGTTTTATGTTTATTATCAATTACTAATGCGTTATTTTCTTTTTGATCAAAAATGATTTCTTTATCTTTAGTATAACCACCTTCATTAATTTTTCGCTTAAAATAATATGGTAAATTGGTATCTTTGAAAAAATAAGTTTCGTATTTATCTTTTACTTTAAAAAACCAACTAATCATACCTGTGGTTTTTCCTTTACCTGTAATATGAAAAGCATCTTTTCCGTTTTTAATTTCTTTTTTAACGTCCATAGTCGCGAAACCTGCAGTTAAAAAATTACTATAACTTAAACGGAATTTTAATTTTTCGCCATCTTCAAAAGCCTGTGAAAAAATACTTGTGCTAATTAAAAAAGTGAGTATGTATATTAAAATTTTCATAATGTGAATTTTACTAATCATAACATTACAATTTTCGTTCCAAAAGTAAAAAAATTTGTAGAGACATTTTGACAAAACGTCTCTACAAAACGCCTTTACTTTAATATTTTATAAGACTCTAAATTAGTAATACCCCAATTATCTAATTCATCTTTTGACCATAACTCCGGAAAAAATATTCGTTTTTGATATTTTGGTAGCATATACTTTTGCCAATCACTTCCACCAGTTGCTTCGGTATCTTTTCCTTCACTTAGCAAATATTTACATGCTGCATGATAATGATGCATCACCCATTTTACGTTTACTGTATAATCAAAATGACGCATGGCATTTTTTAAATCTACATTATCTTTAATTTCTTGTGGCAAACTTTTATATTTATCGTATAAATTAATTTCGTTATATTCTTTCATTAAATTAATTAATTTCTCTTTATACTTACCTTCAAATTCATTTAATAAATATGATTTTTTACCTGTTTCATGGTCTTTTCCTGCTGCTTGCCAATACATATTATCAAATGCATGTTCATAAGGTGTATTTGTGTCTATTGTTGCTCTAAATCTTACATCGATTAAATTAATTAAATCCGTAGAACAAATTTCAATCATTCTATATTGTGCAGACTGAAAACCACTTGCTGGTGTTAGTGTATCTCTAAACTTCATGTATTGCTTTACTTCCATTCCGTCACCCATAACATCAAACGAAGTTGCTAACATGTCAAAATAACGACTTATTCTACCTAAACGAGAAGCAAAAAATTCCGCAGTTAAATTTTTATGATGAGAAACTTGTTGCATTTCCCATAAAATCATTTTAAATATTAATTCATTTACTTGATGATACATTAAAAAAATCATCTCATCTGGCAATTCTGTTCTTTGTACCTGAAGGTTTAACAAGGCATCTGTCTGAACATAATCCCAATATCTAATTGGTTTACTTACTAGTAAACCATCTAAATGGGTTTCTAAGTCTTGACCAATTGCATCATATTTTTCTTGCAACTGACTAATTTTATCTTTAATATTGGCATTCATTAAATTTGGTTTTTAATTTAGATTTCAAATATAATAATTTAATATGTTATAAATTAATTTGATTGAATTATTCGTAATAATTAGATTTATTATGACTATTTTATAAAGATAATTTAGTAAAAGTGCATTATTTATAATAATTTAGTAGCGAAATATAAAAATGATTGAAACTAATAACTATATTTTACAAGGTTTTTTTCATGTATTAGATATTAATGCTTTAGACCATGTATTGTTTTTTATTGCATTAACCGTAATTTTCACTTTTAAAAAATGGAAAAAAGCATTACTACTCATTACCTTTTTTACTATTGGTCATACGTTAACTTTTGGTTTGTCAGTTTATGATCTCATTTTTGTTAGGTCTAAAATTGTGGAGTTTTTAATACCAATAACTATTTTAATTCCGTTATTAATTAATATTAATAATTCTATTAGAAAGCGTGTTCATAATGATGCTAATTTATATTTTGCTTTATTTTTTGGTACGATTCATGGTCTTGGTTTTTCTAGTTATTTTTTAATGCGGATTGATGATAGCGAAGCAAAATTACTACCTCTCTTACAATTTGCATTAGGTATAGAATTTGCGCAAGTAATAATAGTTGCTATTATTTTATCGTTAGCATATCTTTTTCAAGATGTTTTTAATTTCAAAAAACGAAATTGGATTCTTATCATCTCTATTTTAATTCTATTAATTATTATTCCAATGCTATTAGAAAGAGGTTTGAGTCTAAGGTAATTTTATGCAAAAAATAACACTAATATTAACTTTTTCTACTTACTTTTGAGTTCCTTAAATGACAAAACAAGAAAAATACGATCGTACTTACTTAAAAATGGCCAAAGAATGGTCTAACTTATCGCATTGCGAACGTAAAAAAGTTGGTGCTTTAATTGTGAAAAAAAAAATGATTATTTCCGATGGTTATAATGGTACACCAACAGGTTTTGATAATTGTTGCGAAGATAAAACTGGTGCAACAAAATGGAATGTATTGCATGCAGAAGCAAATGCGATATTAAAAGTAGCATCTTCTACACAATCTTGTGAAAATGCTACGTTATACATTACGTTATCACCTTGTAAAGATTGTAGTAAATTAATACATCAAGCAGGTTTTAACCGTTTAGTTTATGCTGAAGAATACAAAGATTGTTCAGGGCTTGATTTTTTAAGAAAAACAGCTATTGAAATAACACATTTACCGTTTGAATAGTGTTCAGTTGGCAGTGTTCAGTATTCAGTTACACTGAACACTACCAACTGAATACCAAATACTGAATACCGAATACTGAATACCGAATACTGAATACTGAATACTGAATACTGAAGATAAATGAACAAATATAAAATCTACATACCAATTATAGTTTCGATAGCAGTTATTGTTGGGATTTTTATTGGCAGTAATTTAAATTATCAAAACAAAACCGCCATGCTTTTTGGTAATAGTCCGCAAGAAGCAAAAATAAAAAGACTAATTGATTTTATTGAATACGATTATGTAGAAAATGTAAATACAGATAGTTTATTAGATGGCACTATAAAGAATATTGTTGCAAAATTAGATCCGCATTCCGTTTATATTCCTGTAAAAGAACACAGTGAGATTGAAGAAAAAATGAATGGAAAATTTGTTGGTGTTGGCATTCAATTTAGAATGTATAAAGATACATTAACCATAATAAAAACAACAAAAAATGGCCCAAGTGAAAAAGCAGGATTAAAAGCTGGTGACCGTATTTTAATAGCAGATAAGGATACTCTTTTTGGCAAAAATTTAGATAGCGATGCTATTATTAAAAAATTAAAAGGCGAACCAAAATCAAAAGTGTACTTATTAATTTACAGAAAAAGTAATCAAAAATATATTCCATTAACTGTAAAAAGAGACATGATACCAATTAAAAGTATTGATGTTTCTTACCTATTAAGAGATGGAATAGGTTATATAAAGTTAAATAGTTTTACAGCAACATCGCATGACGAATTTAAATCTGCATTAAATAAGTTAAAAAAGAAAGGCATGCAAACTATGATTTTAGATTTGCGCGGCAATCCTGGTGGTTATATTGGTGTAACTACTAAAATAATTGATGAATTTTTAGAAGATAATAAACTCATCGTTTTTACAAAAGATAAAAAAGGAAATATCGAAAATTCATTAGCATCTAAAAGAGGTGGTTTTGAGAATGGTAAAATTTATGTGCTAATTGATGAAAATTCCGCATCAGCAAGTGAAATATTAGCTGGCGCACTACAAGATAATGACAAAGGAATTATTGTTGGCAGAAGATCTTTTGGTAAAGGTTTGGTACAACAAGATATGGAACTTGGCGATGGTTCATCTGTAAGATTAACAACTGCTCGCTATTACACACCAACTGGCAGATCTATTCAAAAACCATATAAATTAAATCAAAAACAAAACTATTATGCTGATGATTTTGAAAAGCGTTTTAGAAGTGGTGAGTTAACCAGTGCAGATAGCATAAAAGTGGTGGATAGTTTAAAATTTACCACACCAAAAGGCAAATTGGTTTATGGCGGTGGCGGTATTACTCCTGATGTTTTTGTTGCTATTGATACCACAGCATTATTTGCTAATTTTCATTTTAGAATAATGAATGAATTTACTTTTAATTATATTGATAATCATAGAAGTGATTTCGAAAATATGCCTTTAACTTATTTTATGGAAGACTTTGATAGTAATCAAAAAATATCTGATGCTTATATAAAATCTATTTCAAAAAATAAAAGAGTAAAATACGAAAAACAAATACGACACTTCTTAAAAGCAATATTTGCAAGAGAATTATACGATGAAAATGGTTTTTATCAAGTTTTAAATCAGGAAGATAAAATGATTTTAAAAGTTTTAGAACTCGAAAACGGTATAGATATAAATAATTTTTCTGACTAAATTACTAAACTAACAGTCAATCCATCACGGATTGGTAGTAATACAGTTTCTACTCGTTTATCGTCTTTTAGTAATTTATTATATTGTAAAATTACTTCAGTACTTTCGTCATTCGGTTTTAATTCTTCTACTACTTTTCCGCTCCATAATACATTGTCAGACAAAATAATGCCGCCTTTATTCATTTTATCAATAATAATGTTGAAATAATTACAATAATTTGGCTTATCGGCATCTATAAAAACCAAATCAAAACCTACGTTAATTGTAGAAATAATATCTAAAGCATTACCTGTATATTGAACTATTTGATCTTTAAAATCTGATTTTTCAAAATATTTATTTGAGAATTCTTTAAGTTCTTCATTACAATCTATAGTATGTAAAATGCCATTTTTAGACAAACCTTCTGCTAAACATAATGCGGAATAACCAGTATAAGTACCTATTTCTAAAATGTTTTTTGGTTGTTTTATTTTGGATAATATAGCTAATATTCTTCCTTGAAAATGACCACTTAACATTCTAGGGTTTAATATTTTTTGCCAAGTTTCTTTGGTAAGTTCTTGTAGTAATTTCGGCTCGTCTTCGCTGTGATTTACAGCGTAAGTATCAATTTTTTTTGGTAAGAAATTCATTTTATTTCCTGTAAAGGCAGGAATTTTTTCTAGTTTTAGATTCCTGCCTTCGCAGGAATGGACAACTAATTAACTATTTATCTTTTTCTCTAAATTATTTTTTAATGCGTTTTTATCTTCTTTACACAATTTTACATCTTTATTTTTATGCAAATGAATTTTGAAGATTTTGGTCATTAATTCATTCTGTTCAGAATATAATTTACATCTTTTACATAAAAAAATATGAAGACCAAGTTTCAATTTATCTAAAAAAGAAGCCTCACAATATTGATTTTTATTACAAATAGAAGATGCTTTGCTACAATCTATCATTACTTTTTTACTCATATTTTTCAGTATTCAGTATTCAGTATTCAGTTGGCAGTATTCAGTACTAATTATTATTGCCAAATGATCATTGAATATTACTTATTTTCCAAACCAATTTTCTTCCAAACAACTTCTTAACTGAACTCTAGCTCTATGGATTATTACCCATAAATTTGACGAAGTAATCCCTAACTCATTACAAATTTCTTCCGTTTCATAATTTTGAACCGTTTTTAGTAAAAAAACCATTCTATATTTTTCTGGTAAATTTTCTATACAATGATCTAATGCCGACTTTAATTCTGAATTTTCGATAGCTTCTTCACCTGCATTTCCCCAAAGTGATGGTGCTCTTTCTTCTATCCATTTTCCTTTATTTTCACCATTTTCGTAAAAACTCATGCGAACTTCTGCTTTCCCTTTTTTGGAGTTCTTTTTACGATAATGATCAATTATTTTTCGTTTTAAAATAGAAATTAACCAAGTACGCTCAGATGCTTCGCCTTTAAAATTTTTCATCGCTTTTAAACTAGAAAAAAAAGTTTCTTGTACTAAATCTTTTGCGATTTCATGGTCATTAACACGAGTTATCGTGTAATTATACATATAATCCGAATGCAAGTCTATCCATTTATTAGGATCTAAAGTATGTTTCTTTTTTTCTGTCATTAGTTTTTAAGAAATGTAAATCTAATCATTTTTTTGATAAAACGTAGCACTAAAATTATAATCTCGTTTAGAACTTCTTACAAATGCGTATGAAAATATTTTTTTATTTTTTATAGTATTGAATTCCGTTAATTCATTTCTAAACTCTTTAGTTAGAGATAATCGTTTTGTGTAACCTTTGTAAGTTTTGTAAGTTGTGTTTGTCATTTCTATTTCAATAGCCATTATTTCAGCAATAAATTTAAAATAAGTTTTTACATTGTCTTTTAATAACTTATTTTTTATTGGTTGCATTATACCACCATCAGAACTATCACAAAAAAACGGTCGATTTTTTAATACTTCTGAAATATTATTTTTAATGTTTTTAGAAGATGTAACTGAAATATTATTTAAATATTCTTTTAATTTCAGTATTATTTTTCCGTTGTTAGAAAGGTTTAGTAACCAATTCCACCATTGTGTAGCGTTATTAACATACTCACTATCAATCGTTGTTTTCATAGTATCATCTGCTCTTAAAATAAGATCTATTAAAGTGATGTTATGTAGTTTTTTTAACAAATTTATTCCACTTAAATCGAAACCTTTTTTTTCTAACAATGCTATAATAAAATGAACAGTACCAAATGGATATTTGTAATAATAGGAATTATCAGGTAAAAAAAATCGTGAGTTTAATAAATTAGGATTAATTTTATTCGGGTTATTTTTAAGTATCTGATGATGTTTTTTATCTACTGAAATAATATGTTGGTCTATACAAATAATATCAGGATTAGCAACAAACATATCTACAAAGCAAACATTTTTAAAATCTGAAAAATCGGTTTGTAACCATATTTTTTCTGCACTATTAGAAAACCCAACAATTTCACAACCCAAATATTTTTTTAATAACAATCCTGAAATCATACCATCTAAATCAGTATTTATGACAATTGGTTTGTTTTTTAGTTTGTTTAGCATTATTAAAAGACTGGATTTTTTTCTTATCCTTTTTAGTTTTAGAATTTAATCATCTATAAAATCAAATAAATATTCGGTTTTATAACTCATATGGAACTTCTCTAAACTTATGACCATTATTTTGTATTATGCCAGTAATATACTTTTCTAATTCATCTTTCCATTCTTTTTTAATTAATGCTTGTCGATGTTTAACAGCAAAAACCAATTGAAAATAACATTGTTTATAAGTGTTTGCCATTTTTTAAACAAATTTATGAAAATATTTATTGCAGAGCACCAATATCTGTGTAGAAAATCAATTACGTCTAAAATAGAAAAGTGCGGTGCAGAGCACCAATATTTTTATAGAAATAACACATTGATTTTAAATTAGGTGCATCGCTCCGTAATATTATATCACGGTGCGATACACCTAAATTATTGTTTTAATTGTAATTTCTATAAATATTGTCGGTGCTCTGCACCTAAATATATTCTTTATTGTAACTTTTATAAAAAAATAAGATTCTTCACATAACACCTAACTTACAAATGTTGTGGTGTTTTTATCTTTTTTACAAATCTAACTTTAAATTCAATTCTTTCAATTGTTCCTTATCTATATTAGAAGGTGCGTCTATCATCACATCTCTACCAGAATTGTTTTTTGGGAAAGCAATAAAATCACGTATCGTTTCTTGTCCACCAAGAATAGCAACTAAACGATCTAAACCAAATGCCAGACCACCATGTGGTGGCGCACCATAAGTAAATGCGTTCATTAAAAATCCGAATTGTTCTTGTGCTTCTTCTTTAGTAAAACCAAGATAATCAAACATCATTTCTTGAGTTGCTTTATCGTGTATTCTAATAGAACCGCCACCAATTTCATTACCGTTTAAAACCATATCGTAGGCATTTGCTCTTACTTTTGCTGGTTCGGTTTTTAGTAATTCTATATCTTCTGGTTTTGGCGATGTAAACGGATGATGCATTGCATGAAAGCGATTTGTTTCTTCATCCCATTCTAAAAGTGGGAAATCTACAACCCAAAGTGGTGCAAAAACTTCTGGATCTCTTAAACCTAACTGTTCGGCTAATTCCATACGCAACGCAGACATTTGTGTTCTTACTTTATTAGCATCGCCTGAAAGCACACATACTAAATCACCTGCTTTTGCATTGGTAATTTCTGCCCATTTTGCTAAATCATCTTGATCGTAAAATTTATCTACGGATGATTTATACGTTCCATCATCATTACATCTAGAATAAATCATGCCTAAAGCACCAACTTGTGGACGCTTTATCCATTTTATTAATTTATCAATTTCTTTTCTACTGAATTTATTTCCGCTAGGAACAGCAATACCAATTACTAATTCAGCCGAATTAAACACACCAAAATCTTTATGTTGTGTCACTTCATTCAATTCACCAAATTTCATATCGAATCGAATATCTGGTTTGTCATTACCATATGTTTTTATAGCATAATCATATGTTATTCTTGGAAATTTATCAATGTCGATATTTTTAATTTCTTTTAATAAATGTTTTGTTAAACCTTCAAAAGTATTTAAAATATCTTCTTGTTCTACAAATGCCATTTCACAGTCAATTTGTGTGAATTCTGGTTGTCTATCGGCACGTAAATCTTCATCTCTAAAACATTTTACAATCTGAAAATATTTATCCATTCCGCCAACCATTAATAGTTGTTTAAAAGTTTGAGGCGATTGTGGTAAGGCATAAAACTGACCTGCATTCATTCTACTTGGCACCACAAAATCTCTTGCGCCTTCTGGTGTTGATTTTATTAAATATGGTGTTTCTACATCTATAAAACCTTCCTTAGATAAATAGTTTCTAACTTCCATAGAAACTTTATGTCTAAAGATTAAATTTTCACGAACAGGATTTCTACGGATATCTAAATAACGATATTTCATACGGATATCTTCACCGCCATCAGTTTCATCTTCTATGGTAAAAGGTGGCGTTTCTGATTTGTTTAAAATAGTCAAACTCGAAACTAATATTTCGATTTCTCCTGTTGGAATATTATTATTTTTGGCTTCACGTTCTATGACTTTACCTGTAACTTGAATCACAAATTCACGTCCTAAAGTTTTTGCTTTTTCGAAAACTTCTTTTGCAGTACGTTCTTCATCAAAAATAAGTTGTGTAATTCCGTAGCGATCACGTAAATCTACCCAAATTAAAAATCCTTTATCTCTTGTTTTTTGAACCCAACCAGATAAGGTTATTTCTTGGTTTTGGTTTGCTAATCTTAATTCTCCGTTATTATGACTTCTGTACATTGTTTCTTTTTTGAAAGGTGCAAAGTTAAGAATTTATATTTTTTAGTAACCGAAGTAACTTATTTATTTACTTCTAAAAAAATTAATCTTAAATTTAGCTTGAATTATAGTTATTAGTAAAAACGATTCATGTTAGATAACACGAATCGTTTTTATTAAATGTTTGGTTCTTCCTTTATTTTAATGGAATTACCCATAGTTTTTATTTTCTACCAAATTAGGTAGAACTGTTTATATCTGTCCTTTCCTAACAATACTAAAGTGACCATTTACTTTTTTTGGTTGCCCAGTATTTGGATCAATATATTCTGCTGTATACCAATAATCACTTGCAGGCATTTGTTTGCCGTTATATGTGCCATCCCAACCAAAACCTGGTCTAGGATCTACCTTAGCTAATACTTTACCGAATTTATCAAAAACATATATTGTTGTTTCGTCTGGATTTAACGCTCTTGCTTCTCTAATATTCCAAGTATCATATCTGCCATCTCCGTTTGGAGTCATATGTAATTGTGCGTCTAATAATACAATTGTATGCCCTAATTCAACTGTTACATCTGTACAACCTAAGTTGTCTACAACTTGTATGGTGTACTCTTCAGAAAAAATATTTTCAAAAATAGGATCATTCACTTGTGATATTGAAATTAATTGCCCGTCATTAACACCAATTACATCTTCTTTATAACTAATAGTATAAGTATAATCACCTGTTCCTCCTTCTACTTCTACAGTAATTGAATTTTCATCATTACTAAAGTCATTTACAAAAACATTTGTGATAACTGGTAATTCTGCTAATACAACTTGAATTATTTGTGGTTGAGATATACATTGAACTCCTATTGTAGAAGTTGAAGTTGCGATTACATAATAAAGACCTATATCTGCTATTGGATCGTTTAAAATTAAAGTATCATTAGTATCAATAGTTGATTCTACTGTGTTTACAGGCACATTATTAGAATCAAACCAGTCATAGGTATAATTACTACCTGGAACATTACTAATTGCAATTATTTCTGCACCTGTATT
>JAMONN010000256.1 GCA_027065775.1 Flavobacteriaceae bacterium
GTCAAATTTAATTGCAAAAGCATTAATTTCTTGATAAGAAAATTTAAATTCCAAATAATTAATAATTTCATTCAAACCTACAATTGAATCTTCTGAAAAAATTAATTTATAAGTATTTCTCATAAACTTTTTTTACTTCTTCATAAGAATGAGTTTTCCCTTCTTTAATATCTTTTAACCCTTTATTAATAGATTTTTTTTCTTCTTCTGAAATAATATTTAAACTATTATCTCTAATGTTTTTTATTTTAGATAATAATTCTACATCATTCAATTGAATAATCCACTCAATTAAATCTAATTTTTTTATTTGAATATCCATTTTTATACTCTTTACTACAAATGTACAAAAAAATAATTTCTACAACCTACTTATAAACTCATCAAACAAATAAGACGAGTCGTGTGGTCCTGGACTTGCTTCTGGATGATATTGTACCGAAAAACAATTCTTGTTTTTCATTCGCATTCCTGCTAAAGTAGCATCGTTGAGATGTATATGTGTTATTTCAAAATCAGGATTATCTTCTACTGCTTTTTTATCGACTACAAAACCATGATTCTGTGAAGTTACTTCTGCTTTACCAGTAAGTAAATTTTTAATAGGATGATTAATTCCTCTATGACCATTATGCATTTTATAGGTTTTTATTCCGTTTGCTAAGGCAATAATTTGATGACCAAGGCAAATTCCGAATAATGGTAAATCTCTTTTAATAATTTCTTTTGCTAAAGTTTGCGCATCAATTAAAGGTTCTGGATCACCTGGACCATTAGATAAAAAATAACCGTTTGGCTTAAAAGCACTCATTTCTTTAAAGGTTGTATTGTATGGAAACACTTTTACATAACAATCTCTTTTAACTAAATTACGTAGGATGTTTTTCTTTATTCCGATATCTAATGCTGCAATTTTATATTTTGAGTTTTCATTACCAACAAAATAAGGTTTTTTAGTAGATACTTTAGATGCTAATTCTAAACCTACCATGTTTGGTGCTTCAGTTAATTTTGCTTTTAAAATTTCTATATCCGTTTCCGTTGAAATAATAACATTCATTACGCCTTTATCTCTAATATAACTAACTAATGCTCGTGTGTCTACTTCTGTAACTGCAACTAAATTTTGTTGCTGAAAAAAATCTAACAAACTTAAATCTGCATCTACTCTTGAATGATTAAAACTAAAATTTCTACAAATTAATCCTGAAATTTGAATTTTATCTGATTCCATTTCGTTTTTATTTGTTCCATAATTGCCAATATGTGCACTTGTTGCTATCATTAACTGTCCATAATACGATGGATCCGTAAATATTTCTTGATAACCTGTCATGCCTGTATTAAAACATATTTCACCAATTGCAGAACCATCAATACCAATAGATACTCCTTTAAATATTGTTCCGTCTTCTAATAAGATTATTGCTTGTTTTTGGTTTTGCATTTAGTAACTGATTAATTAGTAATTATAATTATTTCCCAAAAATAAAAAAAGGATAAACTATAAATTAGTTTATCCTTTTAAATTATTTAATGTTTATTAACATTTTTTATTCTTCTTCGTTAGAATTAGAAGTTTGAACTGGTGCAGTAGTTGCTTTATTGCCACCTCTTCTTCTTGTTTTCTTTTTCTTTTTAGAGTTGGGGTTGTAAACTTCGTTGTAATCTACTAGTTCTACCATTGCCATAGATGCATTATCACCTTGACGATTACCTAATTTGATTATTCTAATATAACCACCTGGTCTATCTGCTATCTTAACAGCTACGTCTCTAAACAATTCAGTTACCACTTCTTTTCTTTTTAGATGTTTAAAAACTAAACGTCTATTATGAGTTGTATCTGTTTTAGACTTTGTTAATAATGGTTCGATATATTTTCTTACCGCTTTTGCTTTCGCTAAAGTTGTATTAATACGTTTGTGTTCTATAATTGAACAAGCCATATTAGATAACATTGCCTTTCTATGCGCTGTCTTTCTACTTAAATGATTAAATTTCTTTCCGTGTCTCATGGTCTATAGTCTTTAGTCTATAGTCTTTAGTCTTAGTCTAGGTCAAAAGACCATAACCAACGACTAACGACCAATTTATTCTTTATCTAATTTATATTTACTTAAATCCATTCCGAAAGACAAACCTTTAACGTTTACCAATTCATCTAACTCTGTAAGTGATTTTTTACCAAAGTTTCTAAATTTCATTAAGTCGTTTTTATTAAATGACACTAAGTCACCTAACGTATCTACTTCTGCAGCTTTTAAACAGTTTAATGCTCTAACAGATAAGTCCATATCGACTAATCTTGTTTTCAATAATTGTCTCATGTGAAGTGATTCTTCATCATAAGTTTCTGTTTGTGCTATTACGTCTTCCTCTAAAGTAATTCTTTCATCAGAGAATAACATGAAGTGATGTATTAATATTTTAGCTGCTTCTGTTAAAGCATCTTGTGGATTTATTGAACCATCTGTTTCAATATCGAAAATTAACTTTTCATAATCCGTTTTTTGCTCTACACGAAAGTTTTCAACTGCGTATTTTACATTTCTTATTGGTGTGTATATAGAGTCAATAAAGATTGTACCTAATGCTGCAGAAACTTTTTTATTTTCTTCTGCTAATACAAATCCTCTACCTTTTTCTATAGTCAATTCCATATCTATACTTACAGATTTCTCCATATTACAGATTAGTAATTCTGGATTTAATACTTGAAATCCTGAAATGAAGTTTTGAAAATCTCCAGCAGTTAATTGCTCTTGACCTTTAACAGAAATAGAAACAGTTTCATTATCTGTATCGTCGATTTGTCTTTTAAAACGTACTTGTTTTAAATTTAAAATCATTTCTGTAACATCTTCTGCTACACCTTTAAGAGTAGAGAATTCATGTTCAACACCTTCAATTCTTATTGATGTTATTGCGTAACCTTCTAAAGAAGATAATAAAACTCTTCTTAAAGCATTACCAACAGTTAAACCAAAACCTGGTTCTAAAGGTCTGAACTCAAATCTACCTTTAAAATCGGAAGAATCGATTAATATTACTTTATCTGGTTTTTGAAAATTTAAAATTGCCATAAATATCTTTTTATGCTTTAATTATTTAGAGTATAATTCTACGATAAATTGTTCGTTAATGTTTTCTGGAATTTGAATTCTTTCTGGTACTTTAACAAATGTTCCTGTCATAGTATCTGCATTAAAATTTAACCACTCATAAACAGAGTCATTATTTGCTAAAGAATTTTGAATTGCAGTTAATGATTTCGATTTTTCACGAACACCAATAACATCACCTTCTTTTACTTGGTATGATGGTATACTCATTATTTCTCCATTTACAGTAATATGTCTATGAGAAACAAATTGTCTTGCACCGTTTCTACTTGGAGAAACACCCATTCTAAATACTACGTTATCTAATCTAGATTCACAAAGTTGTAATAAAATTTCACCTGTTACACCTGATGATGCAGAAGCTTTCTTATATAAATTACGAAATTGTCTTTCTAAAATACCGTAAGTGTATTTTGCTTTTTGTTTTTCTTGTAACTGCATAGCGTATTCAGATTTTTTTCCTCTACGTCTATTGTTACCATGTTGTCCTGGAGGATAATTTCTTTTTTCGAAATTTTTATCTGCTCCAAATATTGCTTCGCCAAATTTACGAGCAATTTTAGTTTTTGGTCCTGTATATCTTGCCATTTTGTTTTGTTTAAATTCTTTCTCAAGAATAAGAGCGATTATGAATTAAGGCTAAACTCCTTCGATAATCTATCTGCTCTCAATTATTAATATTTATTTAAAGAAATACTAAAAAATTAGTATTATACTCTTCTTCTTTTTGCTGGACGACATCCGTTATGAGGAATTGGTGTTACATCAATAATTTCTGTAACTTCAATACCGTTATTATGTAAAGTTCTAATTGCAGATTCTCTACCATTACCTGGTCCTTTAACATAACATTTAACTTTTCTTAGTCCTGCTTCATGTGCAACTTTTGCACAATCTTCAGCCGCAGTTTGCGCAGCGTATGGAGTATTCTTTTTAGAACCTCTAAAACCTTGCTTACCTGCAGATGACCAAGCGATAACATCACCTCTTTTATTAGTTAATGTAATAATAATGTTATTGAAAGAAGCGTGAATATGAGCTTCACCATGTGCTTCTACAATTACTTTACGTTTTTTTGTTGTTTTTGCCATAATCTAATTACGATTTATGATTTACGTTTTATGATTTTATTAGAATCCTAAAACGAGAAATCTATCTACTTGCTACTTTTTTGTTAGCAACCGTTTTTCTTTTACCTTTTCTAGTTCTAGAGTTATTTTTAGTTCTTTGACCTCTTAATGGTAAACCAGTACGATGCCTAATCCCTCTATAACATCCGATATCCATCAAACGCTTAATACTCATTTTAGTTTCAGATCGTAATTCACCTTCTATAGTAAATTTACCAACTTCCTCACGAATACTTGCGATTTGATCATCCGTCCAATCTTGAACTTTGACGTGTTCGTCTACTTTTGCAGCTACTAAAATTTCTTTAGATCTGCTTCTTCCCACACCAAAAATGTAAGTTAATGAAATAACTCCTCTTTTATTTTTTGGTATATCAATACCTGCTATTCTTGCCATAATTATCCTTGTCTTTGTTTAAATCTAGGATTCTTTTTATTAATCACGTATAATCTTCCTTTACGACGCACAATTATACAGTCTGCGCTTCTTTTCTTTAATGATGTTCTTACTTTCATCTTGTTTTTATTATTAATTCTGAATAATAAGTTTGCAAAACTACAAAATTATACCATTCAAAAAACATTTATTTTCAATTAATATCGATACGTTATTCTTGCTATGGATAAATCGTATGGACTCATTTCCATTTTTACTTTATCTCCTGGTAATAATTTGATATAAAATTTTCGCATTTTACCAGAAATATGTGCAGTTACAATATGACCATTTTCTAATTCTACACGAAACATTGCATTTGATAATGCTTGTGTAATTACGCCATCTTGTTCTATTGCAGGTTGTTTAGCCATATTTTATATTAAGATATTGATTTTCTTTTACTACCTGTTTTCATTAAACCATCATAATGACGATTTAATAAATGTGATTTTATTTGTTGAATTGTGTCTATTGCTACACCAACCATAATGATTAAAGATGTACCACCATAAAACATTGCCCAACCACTACTTACTCCAAATTTAACTACAAAGGCAGGTAATACTGCTAAAGCAACTAAAAATAATAACCCTGGAAAAGTAATTCTTGATAAAACAGTATCTAAATAATCTGCTGTTTCGGTACCTGGTTTAAATCCTGGTACAAATCCTCCACCACGTTTTAAATCATCTGCCATTTTATTGGTAGGTATTGTAATTGCAGTATAGAAAAATCCGAATACAATTATTAAGATACCAAATAGTACATTATATTCCCAACCAAACATGTCGGTAAATCTTTGACCAAAACTTGCCATCATTTCATTGGACGAATCTTTTAA
>JAMONN010000257.1 GCA_027065775.1 Flavobacteriaceae bacterium
TAAACTTAAATAAAAAGAATAAAGTAGCGATTAATAATCCGAATATAATAGACCACAAAACACTATTATAATTTGCCTTACTCATTCTTGCACCAAAAAGATTTATAGAATCTTTTTCTTCTGAAATTTTAGTTAAATCTGTATTTGTTGTAGTAATGGTTTTATTTAATTTTCCAATTTCTGTTATTTGATTTTGGATTTTTAATTGAGCATCGCTAAATTTTTTGTTAGCAGCAATTAAAGAATCTTTAAAATTTCTAGTAAATTTATTTAAATTAATATTTTTAATATTTTTAAAATTCTGAAAACTAGGCGACTTGTTAATCAGTATATCAAACTGATTATCAATGGTTTCGGAACTTAATGCTTTCGTAATAATTTCTTGATTTTTAGCACCTTGACTAAACGAAGTATTAAAAGTAAAGATTATAAGTAATGTAATAAAAAAAAGATTAGTTAGTTTCATGAGATGATTTTAATATAACAAAGTTAATTATTTTTATACTTTTTTAGGATAATATTTGTTATTTATTTTTCACTTATTTAGATTAATTATAAATAATTAATGATATTTTTACCAAAATATTTATAATGAAAAAATATATATTAGGTGCTTTAGCGTTTGTCATTTTTAATTTTTTAAACGCTCAAGTTGTTAAGCAAGACACTCTAAATGAGGTAATTATAACTTCTAGCAGAATTGATTTGCCATTTTCTAAAAACTCTAGAACTATTCAAATTATTGATTCAGAAACCATTAAAAAAAGTACAGTCACAAATGTAGCAGATTTATTACAGCAAGTTGCTGGAGTTGATGTGAGAAAAAGAGGTGTAGATGGCATGCAATCCGACATTTATATTCGTGGAGGACATTTTAACCAAACTTTAATTTTAATTGATGGTATTAAAACAGAAGACCCACAAACTGGTCATCATACCATGAATTCTATGATTCCGTTAGAAAATATAGAACGTATTGAGATTATAAAAGGTCCAGCAGCAAGAATATTTGGGCAAAATGCTTTTAATGGCGCAATTAATATAGTGACTAAAAATAAATTTAAAAAGTCATTAAAAATTGCAATAGGTTCGGGTTCATATAAAAGAAAAAAAGTTGGTGTAACTGCCACAAATGAAATTAAAAATGTCAACTTATTAGTACATTACGACTTTTTAGAAACTGACGGCTATATAGAAAATACCGATTTTAAAAACCACAATGTTTTCCTTAAAGCAAACTTAAAAACTAAAAATAACCCCATAAGTTTACTAGCTTCTTTTGCCGACAGAAAATTTGGAGCAAATAATTTTTATACCTTTAACGATGCGTTTAATGAATACGAAGAAACGCAAACATCACTTGTAGGAGTTTCCACAAAATATGAATTAGACAATTTACAAATTAAACCAAAAATTTATTGGAAACGCAATCAAGATATGTTTTTATTAAAACGAGAAGATCCAAGTTTTTCTAGAAATTTTAATATCTCAAATAAAATAGGAGTAGAAGTGAATTTTGCTTACAAGTCTAAGTTTGGTGTTACAGGTTTTGGTGTAGATTTTGCAAATGTTACTTTGGCGAGTAATAATTTAGGAGACCAAGATAGAACGATGTTAACCGTATTTTTAGAGCAGCGTTTTTCTTTTGCGGATGATAAATTAGATATAACTCCAGGTATTTCGTTAAATAAATATTCTGATTTCGACACTAATATTTTTCCAGGTTTTGATATTGGTTATCAAGCAAATAATAAGTTTAGATTATATTGGAATTTTGGTTATTCTTATAGAATACCAACATATACAGAATTGTATATTAATATCCCAAATTTTTTATCTGGTAACGAAAATTTAAAACAAGAAGAAGCAGTTTCGCAAGAAATGGGTTTTAAATATAATAACAATCAATTTGAATTAAATGGCGCCATTTTTAACAGAATAGCCGAAGATTTGATAGATTATGTAAAAGAAACTGAAGACAGTCCGTTTTTTTTAGCGCAAAATTTAAGACGAATTGTAACACAAGGATTTGAAGTAAATAGCAGTTATAAATTTAAAATTTCTAAATTGGAACAAACTCTAAATTTAGGATATACATTTTTAGAAGATGATTATAAAGAGACGAATGTTTATGCATCTAGATATTTGTTAGAAACATCAATCAAACATCATTTTACAACAACTTTACAAACGCAATTTTTAAAAAACGTACAGCAAAGTATTACCTATAGATATGCAGAAAGACCAATAAATAGTTATAATGTAGTCGATGCTAAAGTAAGTTTGTCTATAAATAAGTTCAAAATATTCGCTTTAGCAAATAACATTTTTAATACGGAATATTTCGAAAAAGTAAATGTACAATTACCTAAAGGAAATTTTGTTTTTGGTTTGAATTATAAATTCGAGTAACTATATGTTATGGGTTTTATTCCATTAAAATAGGGATAGAAGCATATTTAATAAAACCAACTTGTAATATATAAATATTTGATAATAGAAATTAATCTATGAAAAATCCATTTAAAAAAATAATTTCACAAGATGGAGAATTAATTAATTCTCAAATCTTCGTATTGTTATTTATAGGTTTTATAATTACTTTTTTTCTAAAAGAATTTCAGTTTCTAAAACCATTATCTTTTTATGTTACCAGTGTTCATGAAATTTGCCACGGATTAGCAGCAATCTTGACTAACGGCGAAATAGTAGAAATCAATTTACATAATAAAGGTGGCGTTGCAACTACAAAAGGCGGCATATTTCCAATTATTTCAATGGCAGGTTATGTTGGTACTGCAATTATTGGAGCGTTACTATTGTTTTTGTCACAAAAAGAAAAATGGATTGATATTTTCTTAATTATCTTTTCGATAACTATGATTATATTAAATACAATGTATATAAATTCTTATACAAACACATACTACATTTCGTCTATGGTGTTGTCTATATCTATACTTTTTTCTGTTCGAGTTTCATTTACAAGACAAATTGGTGTATTTTTAAGTGCCTTATTTATTTTTGATAGTTTTACAGATGCTAAAATTTATTTATTTTATAAATTTACAGGAAATACAGAAGATTTACAAAATATTATTTACCAAACAGACGCTGGTATTTTAGCAAGACATTTTGGAGATGAAAGTCTTACTGTATTCATCGGTATTGGGTTTTTATTAATTAATCTATTCATTTACTCCATAACCTTATATTTTATTTTGAGAAATAAAAAGTCGAATTAAATGATAATGATTTGTACGTTTACTTTGTGAAAAATACATTTTTTAGTGAATTTTTAAAAATCTTCGTGCATCTTTGTGAAATAATCGTAAAATAATACAAGTAATTATGTCAAAAGAAATTAAAACCTACGAAGAATTTTATCCGTATTATCTAAAAGAACATAGTAATAAAATTTGTAGATTATTACATGTTATCGGTACAACTATTGTTTTGGCATTAGTTATGACTACAATTATTCACTTAAACCCTTATTGGTTAATTTTCGTTCCAATTTCTGGTTATGGTTTTGCATGGACTGGTCATTTTTTCTTTGAAAAAAATCAACCTGCAACTTTTAAATATCCCTTATGGAGTTTTAAATCAGATTTTAAAATGTATTTTGATATTCTTAGCGGAAAAATAGCGTTAGATACATCAAAAGATGCAAATATAAATTGATTGCAAGTATGAAATTTTTACAAACAAGCTTTTACAAAATCAACAAATAATGGATGCGGATTTAAAACCGTACTCTTATATTCAGGATGATATTGCACACCAACAAACCACGGATGACCTGGTATTTCTACAATCTCAACTAAACCTGTTTCAGAATTAATACCAGTTGCTTTCATACCAGCATTTGTTATTTGTTCTAAATAATCGTTGTTAAACTCATAGCGATGTCTATGTCTTTCACTAATATTTTTGGTTTTATAAATAGTCTTAATTTTCGAATTTTCGGTTAAAGTACAATCCCAAGCACCAAGACGCATTGTGCCTCCTTTTTCGGTGATTTTCTTTTGTTCTTCCATTAAATTAATGACAGGATTTTTTGTGTTTTCATCCATTTCAATGGAGTTTGCATCTGCTAAATTAAGCACGTTTCTAGCATATTCAATAACTGCCATTTGCATACCTAAACAAATTCCTAAAAACGGAATTTTATTTTCTCTAGCATATTTTACAGCATCAATTTTACCTTCGATTCCTCTGCCACCAAAACCTGGTGCAACAATAATTCCGTTAAGGTTTTTCAGTTTTTCAGGAACATTTTTAGTAGTTAAACTTTCCGAATGAATCCAATGAATATTTACTTTTATTTCATTTGATGAACCTGCGTGAATCAATGCTTCTGTAATAGATTTATAGGCATCATGCAATTCAACATATTTACCAATCAAACCTATTTCAACAGTATGTTTAGGGTTTTTGAATTTAGTTAAAAATTCATTCCATTTTATTAATCTTGGTTCTTTACCTAACGGAAGTTTTAGTTGACTTAAAACTTCTAAATCTAACTTTTCTTCTAGCATTAAATTTGGCACATCGTAAATCGTTTCGGCATCTATAGATTCAATAATCGATTCCTTTTTAACATTACAAAATAAGGCTAACTTACGTTTTATATTATCATTTAAATGATGTTCGGTTCTACAAACTAAAATATCTGGCGCAACACCACTTTGCATTAGCATTTTAACGGAATGTTGTGTTGGTTTTGTTTTTAATTCACCGGCAGCAGCCAAATATGGCACTAAAGTTAAATGGATTACTAAAGCATTGTCATCACCTAATTCCCATTTTAATTGTCTAACAGCTTCTACATAAGGTAGCGATTCTATATCGCCAACTGTTCCACCAATTTCGGTAATAACAATATCGTATTCACCAGTATTTCCTAAAATTTGAACACGATGTTTAATTTCATCGGTAATATGTGGAATTACTTGAACGGTTTTACCTAAAAACGCTCCTTTTCGTTCTTTATCTATTACAGATTGGTAGATTCTACCAGTCGTAACATTATTTGCTTGTGAAGTTGGAATATTTAAAAAACGTTCATAATGACCTAAATCTAAATCGGTTTCTGCGCCATCTTCGGTTACGAAACATTCACCATGTTCATACGGATTTAAAGTTCCTGGATCAATATTTATATACGGATCTAATTTTTGTATTGTTACAGAATAACCTCTTTCTTGTAGCAATTTAGCTAATGAAGCCGATATTATTCCTTTACCAAGTGAGGAAGTAACTCCACCAGTTACAAAAATATATTTAGTTTTTGACATTTACGTTTAGGTTTTCGCAAAAGTACTAAGTCTTTATAAATTGAGAAAGTTTTAAATTGTATTATTTTGAATACTATTAATTTTCTAAACAAGCTTAATATTAAAAGTTATTCAGGGGCGACGCATTAAACTTTTTTGATATTGATAATCAATATATTATATTTTATCTAAAATAGTTTCAAAACAAATTATAGAATTAAACCACTGACAATCAAGTGAAATTATTTTTTA
>JAMONN010000258.1 GCA_027065775.1 Flavobacteriaceae bacterium
AAGGCTTTATTTAACTTGCTCCTCCTCAAAGACTCGAACTTTGGACCCTCTGATTAACAGTCAGATGCTCTAACCAACTGAGCTAAGGAGGAATGTAAAACAACTATATGTTGTTTTGCGAGTGCAAATATAAACGTTTTTATTATATGTGCAAACGATTATTATTTTATTTTTAAATATATTTCATCTTATTTCTAAAAGACTTCAAAATGAAATAATTACAGATTAAATTAATCGTTCAATTTTAAAACAGCCATAAACGCTTTTTGCGGTATTTCTACATTACCAACCAAACGCATACGTTTTTTACCTTTCTTTTGTTTTTCTAATAATTTACGTTTTCTAGAAATATCACCACCATAACATTTTGCGGTAACATCTTTACGTAAAGCTTTAATAGTTTCACGAGCAATAATTTTTGCACCAATTGCTGCCTGAATTGGTATATCAAACTGTTGCCTTGGTATTAATTGGTGTAGTTTTTCACACATTTTTCTACCAATATTTTGTGCATTATCCGCATGAATTAGAGCAGACAAAGCATCTACACTATTTCCGTTAAGAAGAATGTCCATTTTTACTAATTTAGAAGTTCGCAAACCAATTGGCGAATAATCGAATGAAGCATAACCTTTAGAAACTGTTTTTAAACGATCATAAAAATCAAAAACTATTTCTGCTAAAGGCATATCAAAAGTTAATTCAACACGTTCAGTAGTTAAATAAGTTTGATTGGTAATTAAACCACGTTTTTCAATACACAAACTCATTACCTGACCAACAAAATCTGATTTTGTAATAATACTTGCTTTAATAAAAGGTTCTTCTACACGTTCTAAACCAGACGGATCTGGCAAATCACTTGGATTATTAACTAATACTGGTGTGTCTGGGTTTTTACGTGTAAATGCATGATACGAAACATTGGGAACCGTTGTGATAACTGTCATACCAAATTCACGTTCCAAACGTTCTTGAATGATTTCCATATGTAGCATTCCTAAAAAGCCACATCGAAAACCGAAACCTAAGGCAGCAGAACTTTCTGGTTGCCAAACTAGTGACGCATCGTTAAGTTGTAATTTTTCCATCGAGTTTCTTAACTCTTCAAAATCCTCAGTATCTACAGGATAAATACCTGCAAAAACCATTGGTTTTACATCTTCGAATCCGTCAATTTTTTCTGTTGTTGGGTTTGCAGCATCGGTAATTGTATCACCAACTTTTACTTCTCTTGCATCTTTAATACCTGTAATTAAGTAACCAACATCACCTGTAGAGATTACTTTTTTAGGTGTTTGCGTTAAATGCAATGTACCAACTTCATCTGCAAAATATTCTTTGCCAGTCGATAAAAATTTCACTTTTTGCCCTTTTTTAATTTCGCCATTTACTACTTTAAAGTAAGTTTCAATCCCTCTAAAAGTATTATAAACCGAATCAAAAACTAAGGCTTGTAATGGCGCGTCTTTATCTCCTTTCGGATGCGGTATTTTTTTAATAATTGCTTCTAATATATTTTCTACACCAAAGCCTGTTTTACCGCTTGCGTGAATAATTTCTTCTAATTCACAACCTAATAAGTCGATGATATCATCACTAACTTCTTCGGGATTTGCGCTTGGTAAATCAATTTTATTTAAAACTGGTATGATTTCTAAATCATTCTCTAATGCTAAATATAAATTCGAAATCGTCTGTGCTTGAATACTTTGTGCTGCATCTACAATTAATAAAGCACCTTCACAAGCAGCGATAGAACGAGAAACTTCGTACGAAAAATCTACATGACCAGGCGTATCGATTAGATTTAAAATGTAATCTTCGCCTTCAAAAGTATAATCCATTTGTATAGCATGAGATTTTATCGTGATGCCACGTTCACGCTCTAAATCCATATTATCTAGCAATTGTGCTTTTTCTTGTCTTTCTGTTACCGCACCAGTAAAACCTAGTAAGCGATCTGCCAATGTGCTTTTACCGTGATCAATATGCGCAATAATACAAAAATTTCTTATTTTCTTCATGTTCTTTTATAAGTGGTGCAATATAGTATAATTATTTTACAGAAGTACACAGAGAAATATAGTTTCTAAGGCAAATTCATACTTTAATTTTAATCTTGTAAAGTCACAAAAACACAAAGGAAAATTAATAAGTCGTAAATGTTTACAAAACAAATATTTGTGACTTATTAGATAGTGCCAATCTTTGCGTCCTTGCGACTTTGCGAGAAAACATTAAAAAAATGTGCGTTTATTCTATTTAAAACCATTCTAAAAACTTGCAGGTTACATAAAAAAACCTATTTTTATAAACTAAATTTAAAATAATAAATTGGACTATAAACTCCTCATAACATACTTAATAGGCTTTATGATTGTTGCAATAGCGGCAAATCAGATTGCAAAGGTGTTTCAGAAAATAAAATTCCCTTTAATTACAGGTTTAATTATTACAGGAATTGTTGGCGGTCCATCTATTTTAAATTTTATTAATAAAGATGAAGTGATAAGATTAGACTTTCTAAACCAGATTGCTCTAGCTATTATTGCGTTTTCTGCTGGTGCCGAATTATATATTGATGATTTACGAAGTAGAATAAACAGTATAAAATGGATGACTATTGGCCAATTAGTAATCACATTTGTGTTAACTAGTGTTACTATTTATTTTGCTGCAGATTTTATTCCATTTATGGCAAATATGGAATCAAAACATAAAATTGCAGTTGCCATATTATTTGGAACTATTTTTGTTGCTCGTTCGCCATCTTCAGCAATTGCAGTAATTAATGAAATGCGTGCAAATGGGCCATTTACTAAAACCGTAATGGGTGTTACTGTAGTAAAAGATGTTTTGGTAATTATTCTTTTTGCGATTTGTTTATCTATCGCAAAAGCATTTATTAGTAACGAAGAAATCGGTTTTCAATTTTTAATCGTTCTATTCTTTGAATTAGTTGCCTCTTTTAGTTTGGGATATCTTTTAGGCAGAATTTTACAGATTTCATTTAACGATAGATTTAGCGAAAAAATTAAAATAGGTATCATTCTTATTTTAGGATTCGGAACTTATCTTTTTGCCGATTTTGTAAAGCATATTACTGCCGATAAGTTACATCATGAATTTGTAATCGAACCTTTATTAATATGTATTATTGGTAGTTTTGTGGTTACTAATTATAGCAAACATCGTTTAGAATTCTCAGAATTATTAGAAAAAATAAGTCCTACTATTTATATTATTTTCTTTACTTTAATTGGTGCATCTTTAGATTTAAATGTTCTAGTAAGTGTATTTGGTATTGCTATTGCATTATTCTTTTTAAGATTAATTACCATGTATTTTGGTGGTGTTTTTGGTGTTGTAGCAGCAAAGGATAATAAAAAATACACACATATCGCTTGGATGCCTTATTTGACTCAAGCAGGAGTTGCGATAGGTTTATCAACTTTAATAGCAAATCAGTTTCCAGAATGGGGACATCAATTCGAAACTATTATTATTGCTGTAATTGTAATTAATCAATTAGTTGGTCCACCATTATTTAAGTATGCTTTAAATATAGTTGGCGAAACACATTTACGAGCAAAAATGAATTTAGAACAGAATTCTCGTGATGCTGTTATTTTTGGAGTGGAAAGTCAATCTATTGCTTTAGCAGATCAATTAAATAAGCATAATTGGAAAGCACGTTTGGTTTGTATGGATGATTTTGATACAAACGATGCAAAAAACCATGATATTATTGTTTTGAACACGAATGATCCAACTATCGAAGATTTAAAAAGTATCGAACTCGAAAAAGTAGAAGCGGTAGTTTTAATGCTTTCCGATAGTAAAAATTATCATATAGCCGAATTACTTTACGAGCATTGTGGCACTAAAGAAATTGTGGTTAGATTAAATAAAAGAGAAAACTTTGAAAAATTTCATAAATTAGGTGCTTTAATTATCGAACCAGCAACTGCAATTGTAAGTTTGTTAGATCATTTTGTACGTTCGCCAAATGCAACTTCGCTATTACTTGGTATGGATGAAGGTCAAGAAACGATGGATGTTGAAGTGAATGATGAAGATATGAAAGGTCTAAGAATTAGAGAATTACGTTTGCCAACGGATGTAATTATTCTTTCGATAAAAAGAAATGAACAATTATTAATTACGCATGGTTATACACGTTTGCGTTTAGGTGATGTATTAACTTTTGTTGGTAAAGAAGAAAGTTTAGAAAAATTAAAATTTAAGTTTGATAATTAATATTTATTTCCCAAGACCCAAAACCTTTAACCCTGAAAATGGATAACGAAAACAACACAAAATCTATTAAAGATATCATGCAACTAGTTATGAAAAAGAACAAACTAGAAAAAGGTATTGAAGAATTAGATGTTACCGATGCTTGGAAACAAGTCATGGGAAATGGTGTTTGGACGTACACTTCATCTTTAAAATTAGTAAACGGAAATCTTACTGTGTTTTTGAAATCAGCAGCTTTACGTGAAGAATTAAGTTATGGTACAGAAAAAATTATTACCATGCTTAACCAATATTTAAAAAAAGAAATTGTTCAAAAAGTAAGGTTGATGTAATTTTTTAAATTTATTAAGAATGTAGATAATTCTTTGGTATAGTAATATAAATACCTTTAAATTATTGGAATAATTTCATGAAATACAGAGCATAAAAAAGTGAGTCATTTATGACTCACTTTTTATTAACAACAATTATAAATTGTGAGAATTTATTTTTTCAATATTTTAAGATAACCATTTTTTTCATTTTGTGTTTGAATATGTATTAAATAGGTGCCAGAAGCACCATTGATATTAAAGTCAGTAGATTTTAATGTGCTATATTTCTTTACAGCAATTAATTGACCTAAAACATTTCTTGCACTAATGGTTACATTTTGATAAGTATTACCTAAATCAATAGTCATTAAACCATTTGTTGGATTTGGATATGCATTTAACTGGAAATCAAAATCGTTATTGGAAACACTTAAAGTAGTTACATCTAAACAACCTGATGTTACGGTACATGTGCCATCAGTTATTTCTACTAAATAACTGCCGTTTTCTGTTGCTGTATATGTTTGGTCTGTAGCGCCATCTATTAATATAACAGCATCATCGCAAGTAAACCATTGGTAAGTATAACTTCCTGTAGTATTAGCAGTTAATACTTCATTAACCTGAGTTACAGAATTATCAATATCCGTGATCACAACTTCTTGTGTTTGAGTAGATGAATTTCCTGCTATATCTGTATATGTCCAAGTTACAGTTGCGCTTGAGGTAATTGGGAATGTTGCATCGTTTGTTCCATTGATTACACCATCACAATTGTCTGTTGCAGTTTGCATTGCTAAACTAGTTACTTGACATTCTGCGGTTACATCACTTAAACTTACTGTATCTACAACTGGTGCTGTAATGTCATCAATAACAATTTCTTGAGTTTGTGTTGATGCATTTCCACTAGCA
>JAMONN010000259.1 GCA_027065775.1 Flavobacteriaceae bacterium
CTTCATTTAGGGTAAAAGATTTTTAAGGATGATAATAAGTTGTGAAAACATTGCGGATATACCTAGTATTTTGAAGATAGAATCTTTAACGAAAGAGAATAGTGTACGTTTATTATTCCCTATAGGAATTTTAGATAAGTTTGAAGAAAAAGTACTACAACCCTTAAAGGAAAAACTACTCGACTGTACTGTTTTTATTGGACGAAGAACCAAGGTTGATACAATGATTTCAATAATTCCAGTTATCAAAAGAGAAACTATTGCCAAAAATTTAGATGTTATTATTAAAATCATTAAAGATTATATTTACATCAGTAATCAATTAATAAATAATGTAACGGACGATAATAATTGGAAAAACTGGGAACTTACCTATAAACATCCACCACATAATAGATATGAAAACTTAGTAACTAATCAAATTGTAGAAACTTGTGACTACAAAATGACAAGTATTAAACAAATTGATCCATATTTTTTTGGAGAGTTTATCCAGTCGTCTAATTATTCAGAATTGAAAAAACTCATAAAAGACACCTATCACGATACTTTACGGATATTAGATGTTGTAGCCGAAACAAAAATAATTGAACCGTATTTTGTAAATTTAAAAAAAATATTATAATAAAAAAGTGACAAATGAAATTAAAACAATTCATAAATAACAATTATTTTCAAGGATATGCCTATTCATATCCGCACAAATCGGCTTATCGTGTATTGGTTAATCCAAGAACTTTAACCGATATTTGGTCAACCGAAAACAAACAAAATCTTTTCTTGTATTTGCACATTCCGTTTTGCGAAATGCGTTGTGGGTTTTGCAACCTATTTACCATTGCTAACCCTGATAATACGCTTGAAAACCCATATATTAATCAGATAGAAAAACAAGCACTTGCTACGAAGAAAGCCTTAGGGGAAACCCATTTTTCAAGATTGGCAATTGGTGGAGGAACACCTTCTTTTTTAAGTTTAAAAGATTTAGAAAAAATGTTTGCCATCATTACCGATATTATGAAAGTGGATATTAAAAAGGCCAACGCTTCCATAGAAACTTCTCCTAAAACAATTTCCATAGAAAAATTGGCATTGTTTAAAAAAACAGGAATTACTCGTGTAAGTATTGGTATTCAGAGTTTTATTTTGGAAGAAACCAAAGCATTAGGAAGACCACAAACTGTTGAAGTGGCAAAAAATGCGTTGGAAATGATAAAAAAATCAGGAGTCCCAGAAATGAATATTGATTTAATTTACGGAATGGCATCACAAACCAACGCCACATTTCAGTATTCATTAGAACAAGCAATGTCTTATCAACCAACCGAAATATTTCTTTATCCGTTATACGTACGACCTTTAACTGGTTTAGGCGTAAAAGATAAATCATGGAATGATCATCGTTTAGAGTTGTATCGTTTTGGTGTTAATTTTTTAGAACAAAATAACTACGAGCAAATAAGTATGCGAATTTTTAGACGTAAAGATGCAACACAATTAGATATTGGTCCTTATGATAGTCCAACCACAGCAATGGTTAGTTTAGGTGTTGGAGCACGATCGTACACCAAAGATTTTCATTATAGTTCGGAGTATGCTGTTGGTAGAAAAGGAGTAAAAGAGATTATTCATTCGTATAACGACAAGACAGATACACAATTTAAAGACATTAATTTTGGCACAAATTTATCCGTAGACGAACAAAAAAGAAGGTTTATTATCAAATCTTTGTTAGAAGGGCAATATTTAGATTTTCAAGCATATAAAAACTATTTTAACACCAATGTGTTGGAAGATTTTACGCAACTAAACGAATTATATGAAATGGATTTGGTATCGAAAGGCAACAACAAAATCCTACAATTAAATAAAAAAGGTTTAGAACTGTCCGATGTAATTGGTCCTTGGTTATATTCTAATGAAGTAACTGAAGAGATGCGTAAATATGAATTAAAATGATTTGGAAAATATTATATCGTGGTCCATTATCGAGTTGCAATTACAGTTGTGACTATTGTCCGTTTGCTAAAACCAAAAATACACGAGCAGAACTACTTGATGACAAGCAAAAACTCAAGCGTTTTGTTGAATGGATAAAAGACAGAAAAGAAAATGTAGAAATTCTTTTTGCGCCTTGGGGCGAAGCATTAATTCGGAATTATTATCAAGAAGCAATGACGGAATTAAGTCATTTACCTAATGTAAAAAATGTAACCATTCAAACTAATTTAACGTGCGATACCAAATGGATGAGTAAGGTTAATAAAAACACCTTTTCGTTGTGGACAACTTTTCATCCTTCGCAAATTAGTTTAGAAAAATTTACAGAAAAATGCAAGGAATTAGATGATTTAAACGTTCGTTATAGTGTTGGTTTTGTTGCTTTAAAAGAAGATATTTCAATATTGCAAAAATTAAGAAGTTTAATTAATGAAGATGTGTATATTTGGGCAAATGCTTACAAACGTGTTCCAAATTATTACACACAAAGCGAGATTGAAACCATCAAAAAAGTAGATCCTTTATTTGATATAAATAATAAATTTCATCCTTCAAAAGGGAAAGATTGCAGTGCAGGAAACACGTCTTTTTCTGTTGATGGTGATGGAAATATCACACGCTGTAATTTTATAAAAGGCCAAATTACCAATATCTATTCTTCTGCTTTTGAAAAGCATTTAAAACCCAGAAAATGCATCAATAAAACCTGTCATTGCTACATTGGTTACATACATTTAAAAGAATTACAATTAGAAAACACCTATCAAAGTATTTGGGGAAGAATACCTGTTGAATTTAGGCGAAAAATAAAATCCTAAAAATTATGAAATTTTTCTATGAAACATATTCAAATATAAACGAAAGTGGTGTTTTTTTTCAAACATCAATAAAAGGTTTAACAAAAACAGGTAAAGAAATAATCTCAATTAAAAGCATTAATTTGAATAAACCATCTAGTGTAAAAGCCTTTATTTTTTATTGCGAATGGTTGGCAACCAAATTTAAACATAAAAGATTTATGTATTAATAATGCGGTTTCTGATTTTGATAAAATTGATTTTACTTTTGATAACGCAGAATATATTAGAAAATGAATAAATAGCAAACCACAATGCAAAATATAAAATACATCGAAAACAAAATTTAAAAAAGGAAAGGAATTTTTTGGTATGTTTAATAAGAAAAACACTTAATATTTAACAAATATCAATTAGATTTAGTGACGATATTTGTTTGTTTAGAAAAAGAAGAATTACATTGTTTTTCCCGATTAAAGATACTTAAATAATCTACCATCAAATTTTAAGGATTGAAAAATAATTAAACTTACCTTTGCAAAAATAATCAACGATTAAACAAATAGAAATCCACGATTAAACTTATTACAAAATGACATTTAAAGAATTAGGCGTTACGCCAGACTACATAAAAGGATTAAATGAATTAGGGATTATAGATCCTACGGAAATTCAAGAAAAAGCAATTCCTATTTTATTAACAGAAGAAACCGATTTTATTGGTTTAGCTCAAACAGGTACAGGTAAAACTGCGGCTTATGGTTTGCCAATATTAAATTCTGTTGATGCAGATATTCCGTTAGTGCAAGCATTAATATTATCTCCAACACGTGAATTGGTACAACAAATACAAAAACAATTATTTAGATTTACTAAGTATGTAGATGCTCGTATTTTTTCGGAAGCAGTTTTTGGTGGTGAAAAAATTGACAAGCAAATTAGCCGTTTAAGCAGACCAACACATATAATTGTTGCTACGCCAGGTAGATTAATTGATTTAATTGAACGTAAATCTATTGATTTAAGAAATATAAAAACGTTAGTTTTAGATGAAGCAGACGAAATGCTAAGCATGGGTTTTAAAAAAGAACTAGATCGTATTTTACAATTTACGCAAGGTAATAGAAAAACATGGTTGTTTTCTGCTACTTTTCCTGATGAAATTAGACAAATAGTAGATAATTATATGTCTGATTATCAGCAGATAGAAGTGAATAAAGATAGTTTGGTAAATGCCAATATTTCGCATGAATATATGTTTACTTCGATTAAAAACAAACTGAATGTACTAATAGGATTATTAGAATCAAAAGGCGAGGAGCGAGGCATTATTTTTTGTAGAACCAAATTAGGAACACAAAAAATAGCCAAAGAATTACAAGAAGAAGGTTTTTCAGTTGGTGCTTTAGAAGGTGATATGCAACAAAAAGAACGCGATAAAGTAATGCGTGCATTTAAAAAAGAAAATCTACAATATTTAGTTTCTACCGATGTTTCGGCAAGAGGAATTGACGTTAGAGGTTTAGGATTTATTGTACATCATCAATTACCAGAAAAGTTAGAATATTATACTCATAGAAGTGGTAGAACTGCTCGAGCAGGTAAAAAAGGAAGTTCTATTGCATTAATTATGCCTACCGAAATGCAACAAGTTTATGAACTACAAGATAAATTAGGTATTTTATTTAAAGAAGTTTAGAAAATAGTGAAGAGCGAAAAGAGAAAAGCGAAGAGTAAACTTATATGACCTTTTATGTCTTATGGTTGAAAATAAGGTAAAACCAAAAAAGAATTAGTAAAAGTAATAATTTAATGAGTTTAATTTATAGCCTAGATATTATAGGAACATTCGCTTTTGCAGTAAGTGGTGCTTTAATTGCATCTAAAAAGAAATTTGATTTATTTGGTGTACTAATTATTGCTTTTATTACAGCAGTTGGTGGCGGAATGATTCGTGATGTTTTAATAAATTATCATCCTATAAATTGGATTGGCGATCTAAATTACATTTGGACAATTTTAATTGCGGTTATTTTTACATTTTTATTTAAAAGTAAAATTGCACCGTTAAGTAAAACGCTATTTTTATTTGATACAATTGGGATAGCGGTTTTCACGATGCTTGGTACAGAAAAAGGGTTGAATTTTGGTTTACATCCATTTGTTGCTGTAGTAATGGGCGTTGTTTCCGCGGTTATGGGTGGCGTTTTACGAGATGTTTTGACACAACAAGTTCCTCTTATTTTTAAAAAGGAAATTTATGCTTTAGCGTGTTTTATTGGTGCTTTTGTGTTTTTATTGTTAAATAATTTAAAATTATCCATAAATTTACAATATTTAATAACTGTAATTACCGTTGTTACAATTCGATTGGTTGCAGTTAAGTATAAATTAAAATTACCAACTATAAAAGAAGATTTATTCGGAAAGTTAAAGTAATTGAAAAGATTACACAATTTAACGAATAAACAATTAAACAAATTAACGAATAAACAATTCACATAAAATGGCATTAACAAATAACGACATATTCAAAAAATTAAGAGTTGCTCTTAAATTACGTGATGACGAAATAGTAAAAATCTTAGATTTAGTAGATTTTAGAGTCTCAAAAAGTGAATTAGGGGCG
>JAMONN010000260.1 GCA_027065775.1 Flavobacteriaceae bacterium
TTTATTAATCGAAAATAATTTGATTGCATGATATTTATCCTTTTTTAAAAAAGTAAAATCTTCTTTATTTTTACTATGAAAAGATAAAGGTGACAAATCGTTTAAATACAACAAATACTGTGTTGTGGTAGATTTATCGAAACCATACTTTTTTTTGATTGCTTTTAATTGCTCACTATCTTCGTGTTCATCTTGCATCATTTGCGCTTGATCACCTGGTATTTTATTTAAAATAAAGAATATCACAGTTACCACTCCAAAAAGAGTTAGAATACCGTAAATTATTTTATTTATGATTTGTTTGAGCAAGGTTTATGATTTTAGCAAATGTAATGAAGTTTTTTGTTTTACCATATAAGTCATTTAAGTTCATTAGGGTAAACTCATACTTTATCTTTTCTTTATATTTCCTCTTATTTTGCCACGAATGCACGAATAAAAAAATTAAAGATTTTGAAAATTTCCATTCTTTATTAAAAATAATGAGAAAATTCGTGTATTCGTGGCAAAAACAATAAGTATGAGTCTGTCCTATTAAGTTCAATAAGTTTTTATTATTTGCATTTAGTCTTGTTACTTTGTTTAAATTTGCGACATGACTAAGCAACAACTTATTGAACAAATTAAATTAAAAAAATCTTTTTTATGTATTGGTTTAGATGTGGATTTGGATAAAATTCCGAAACATTTATTAGACAAAGAAGATCCGATTTTTGAGTTTAATAAAGTTATAATTGATGCCACACATCATTTAGCGGTTGCCTACAAACCAAATACTGCTTTTTACGAAACTTATGGCGTAAAAGGCTGGCAAGCTTTAGAAAAAACAATTAATTACCTCAACCAAAATTATCCTGAAATATTTACTATTGCCGATGCCAAACGTGGCGATATTGGCAATACTTCTACACGTTATGCGAAAGCATTTTTTGAGGATTTAAATTTTGATTCGGTTACTGTTGCGCCATATATGGGAAGCGATTCTGTAGAACCTTTTCTTACTTTTAAAGACAAGTTTACTATTTTATTGGCATTGACTTCTAATAAAGGGGCTTTAGATTTTCAAGGTCTGGAGACTCAAAACTCTAAAATTTATCAACAAGTTTTAAAAACGGCATTAACTTGGAAAAATTCAGATCAATTAATGTTTGTAATTGGTGCAACTAAAGCAGATTATTTTAAAGAAATAAGACAGCTAGTTCCAAATCATTTTTTACTTGTTCCTGGAATTGGTGCGCAAGGTGGAAATCTACAAGATGTCTGTAAATACGGTTTAAACGAAGAAATTGGTTTATTAATTAACTCTTCTAGAGGAATAATTTACGCTTCTAACGGAAAAAATTTCGCAACTGCTGCAAAAAATGCTGCGTTGGAGTTGCAAAGTGAAATGAGTGAGATTATTTTGGAAAGATTTTAGATTTTTATTAGTTTTCGAAAATCGGTATAGTTAACCTGCTATTGTGTAATTGCTTTTTTCCGTTTATATATAAAGCGTTGGGGATTTAAAAGCACTCCATTTTGGTTTATCTCTATCTTTATTTACAAGCACTAAATTTGGTTTAATCACATATTGCCTAATGACTTATATACTGTTACCTGCTTTGTTTATTCATTTATTACGTATTCAAAATTTCCGTTTTTAGGTATTTTCAAAAGACCTTTTTCATTCATTATATCTGTCGCTTTAGTGTACATAAAATGATACCACCAAATGAAAAATTCATCAAATGTGATTTCATCTTGATAACCTGTTTCTCTGTATATTCTATTTATGTATTCAGAATTTGAATTTAAAATTTCGATAAGTTTGGGTTTAAAATTTTCCGCTATGGTCTTAAATATTTTATTATCAGATTTAGAAATTATATTTTCATTAGTCGTAACAAATTTTTCTGTTCTGTTATTTCCATATATACTAATCTCTTTTCCATCTTTTTCATCATATTGATTTCCGTAAATTCCAAAAGTCTCACGATTTTTTTCTGTATTTTCCATTATGCTGTAATAATAGTTTTTTCCGTGTCTTTCGGGTCTTTTTTCTCTATTTAAAAACTCTTTTTCAACATTATCAATTTGCCACGAGTCAAGAAGTACATTGCTTAAAATTAAAAACGACCATTTTTCAAAATCTTGTGTTTTGGAAATTTCCGTTTGACTGAATTTTTGTTTTATTTCAGGCAACTCGTCTTGGATTTTTTCGATAATCTCGTTTGCAATTGGAATAGAACTTTGAAAAAGTTTTTCTCCGTCTTTTTGTGTCGCAATAAAAATAGTTGGTTTTGGCTTTCCGTTTACATAATGAAGCCAATTTTTGATTTCCAATAACTTTTCGATTTTCTTAATTTTTCCTATCGAGAAATTTGTCATTTTTTTAAAATCGGCAATAGGATTATTTTCGTGTAAAGAAATTAAAAACAAATCCATACTATCTTTTGTATATCGAAAATCAGGGTAATTATTTCCACGAGAAATTAAACTGTGTTCAAATTTTTTCTTAAATAATAAATCAACTTGATTATTTTCCGCACTAATTTGTTTGGTCTTTTTTGTTTGGCAAGACAAAATCAAAATGCTCGAAAAGAATATCATTAAATACTTCATATTTTCTTTTGTTATATTGCAGGTAACGATTATATATAAAATCGTTTCAATGTTTTATATGTAAACGGAATACGAAGTTAGTGAAAGTATTTAACAAAGTCAAATCACACATAAAAAAACCACAACATAAAATGCTGTGATTTTAAAATTTTTACTAGAAAAATCTATTTATAAACCTCTTTTACAAATTTATCAAAGGTAATTTTCTTTTCTTTTAACTTTACGTTTTCCTTATAGAATGTCAATAATTTTTGACTTACTAATTGATCTTGCAAACGCTTTGCTTCTTCTTGATTAGACAAAACACGTTGTGCAATACCGTTTAATTCTTCTTCTGAAGGATTCATGTTTCCATACTGTGCCATTTGACCTTTTATGAATTCTTTTGCGTATGCATTTAATTCTTCAAAAGTTACTTGCAGATTATTTTCTTTGGCTATTTTACCTTCAATTAATTGGTAACGCAACCCTTTTTCTGCCTCAGCATATTGCTCTTTTGCTTGTGTTGGTGTTAATGGATTTTCGCCAGTAGCAGTCATCCATTTTTGTAAGAATTCTGCTGGTAAATCAAATTTTGTGTTTGCTATTAAACTTTCGGTTACAGCGTTTAATAATTGTTGATCTGCTTGTTGCTCAAATTGTTTTTCTGCATCTTCATTTAATTTAGCAATCATATCTTTTTTAGACTTCACTTCGTCTTTCTCAAACATTTTATCGAATAACTCTTGGTTTAATTCGGCTAATTCTGTTTCGGTAATATCATCAATAGTAAATGTCACTTTTATATCTAAACCATGTGCATCCTCATGAGAAACCCCCAAGATGTTTTGCATAAAATGATCGTCTTCAAATAATTTTTTGGTGTCTAATTCTACTACATCACCAACTTTTTTACCTAGTAATTCTTTTTGCTGTGACTTTCCTTTTATTTTTTCGAATTTGAAAGTAGATTTTTTGTCAATCGCTTTTTCTTCGTTTGTAAAAGTACCTGTAACGTTAGATGTTTTTGCAATAACATCAACCGCTTTCATTTTACCGTAACGCTCTTGAATATTAACTACTTGCTCTTCTAACATTTTTTTATCGGCAGTAATTTTATAATGTGTAATGGCTTTTTTCTGTAAATCTATTTTAAATTCAGGTGCTAAACCTAACTCAAATTCAAAAGTAAAATCTTTAGAATCCCAAGAAAAATCATCATTGTATTTTGGTAATGGGTTACCTAAAATATCTAATTTTTCTTCGGTTAAATATTTGTTTAAAGTTTCTTGTAATAATTTATTGATTTCATCAACCATTACCGATTTACTGTATTGTTTTTTAATCATTCCCATAGGTACTTGCCCTTTTCTAAAACCAGGAATGTTAGATTTTTTACGGTAATCTTGTAAAATTGTGTCGACTTTTTCTTTATAATCTTTTTCAGCAATATCTATTTTAATAATTGCATTTAACTTGTCGATGTTTTCTTTAGTAATATTCATTTTTTGTTTTTTGTACTTAACGAGTGCAAAAATAACCTTTTTTATGAATGCAACAATACTTTTTACCCATATATTGAATTTACACTATTATGAAGGCGAAGGTCATGGTTGGTCTGGTATAAACGCATTTGGTGCTACAGTTAAATTAACCTCTTTTTTCATCTTTTAAAAAGGAATATAATACCGATTGAAAAAAGGATAATAAAATACTAAATAGTATTGCTGTAAACCAACCTTTTACTTCAAAACCTGTTACCAAATAACCTGCTAATTGTATAATGATTGCGTTTATTACAAATAGAAATAAACCTAATGTTATTATAGTTATCGGAATTGTAAGAACTACCAATATTGGTTTTACAAAAACTCGCAATATCCCTAATACAATTGCTACAACAACTGCTGTTGTATAGTTTGCTACGGAAATACCTGATAATAAGTTTGCCAAAACAATAACTGCTATTGCAGTTAATAAAATTCTTAATATGGTTTTCATGCTTTTTATTTTAACACAATGCTAAAATTATACCAAATGTGATTTTGTGCTAAATTGACAGTTTGTAATAAAACATAGTTCACCTGTATTGTTGTATTTTATTGAACGGTTTGAATAAACGCAGTAAGGGCTTTAAATACCAAAACTTCGATTAAGTACGAAACTTAGTTTAGTTAACTTAACTTTGGGTTTAGCAATTTGCCCTTATTGCGTTTATTTAGTGTTATGGGCTTTTATTCTATTCTTTCATAAGTTTTCTCTTCTCCTTTTTCTTTTAGTATTAGCATATCTTTTAAAAACATACTAATTTCTGAAATCGAATTTCCATTATCAGTTGTAATTATAATTCTATTTCCAACAATTTTATAACTCCCTTCACTTTCTTTTACTCCCATTTTACTATAAGTTACTTTTCCGTCTTTAAATTCTGTCACCTTTCCATTTGCTCCTTGTAAAGACCATTCCCCATTAATTGAAGTTGAATAATCATTTTTTGAAACTTCAGTTAAATCCATTTCGCTGGCATCTTTCTTTTTCAATTCAAAAACATTCTCCATATTCACACAATCAAAAGATTTTTTTAGTTTAGCCGTTCTTTTTGTAGATTTTTTAAAATACCTTTCATATGGATGACCACCAATTACTAATCTAAATCTTTGTAAATCATATTTTTGCAATTTTTCAATATCAGACTTTAATAAATCTCCCTCAAAAGTAACTGTATATGCAGAAATTGAACCTAACAGTTTTGCTGGTTTTTGTTTACATTCAGTTGCTGGTATTTTAATTTTTTCACCATTTAACTCAAGTTCTAAAACACTATTTTTTAAATTATTTTCATTTA
>JAMONN010000261.1 GCA_027065775.1 Flavobacteriaceae bacterium
ATTTTATCACTTTTTGCAGTTGTGATACCGCAAAAAGGATTTTTTCTTCTAGATCTACTCATAATTGTATATTATTGGGTCATTTGTATTACGATACCTTTCATTCAATATACTAGCATTTATAAAAGTAGTATCATTCTTCTTTAAAACACCATAATCTTCATGAATATGCCCAAATACATGAATTTTAGGTTTAATTTTGTTTACAGCATTTAATAAATCTTCACAACCAACAATATCACCTCTTACCGTTTTGTCTAAAATATTTAATGGCGGACCATGAGTGATTAGTATATCGGTATCTAAAGGGATTAAATCCCAATGTTTTTTAATTTCTTTACCTCTTTTACGATTAAAAGCCCAATTGTAAAATTCTGGTTGTACTGGAGAACCCCAAATTTTTATGTCTTCAATTTCAATACCAGAGTCGTTTAAGTAAATTACATTTTTCGGAATGATATTTTTGATTTCATCTTCGTGTTCTTTTTCAAAAAAAAAGTCATGATTACCAGCAATAAAAATTTTATATTTATGTGGTTGGTTAGAGAACCAATTTAAGAAATCTGTTATTTCTTCTGGTTTTCCTCTAGACGATAAATCTCCAGCATGAATAAGCATATCGCCATTTGGTATGTCAACATCGTAATGGCGACTGTGTGTATCGGAAATGAATACAATTTTCATAGTTTTTTTTAATATAATTATCGACCGAAATTTCATTTTCTATAGCAATATAATATTTTTTTATTGTCTATTATAAAAGTGGGTTAATAAAATCATACATTATTTCATCCATAAAAGTTTCCAAACTTTTCTTTTGCGGCTTTAATACGTTTTTTATTCTTCTTCTTCAAAATCAATTAATCTATCTAAAACGTCTAAATCAAAGGAATTAACTAATTCGTTTTCATCATCATCATCATCATCATCATCATCATCAAAAGCACCTGAATCAAATAAATCTCCTTTCTCCCGTTTTGCTTTTTCTTCTTCTGTCATAAATGGCAAAACATATTTTAAAAAATGACTATACGGGTCTTCATTTAATAAATTAAGCTCTTCTCTTCTTTCAACTGAAATATTATCAGGAATAATTATTTTTTGACTTGATTCTAATTTTAAATGTTCTCGATATTTTTCATTTTCATTTTCATCAAAATCAAATAAATCATTATTATTTTTTATTTTTTTATTCATTTTTAAGTTGTTTTTAGGTGTTCCATAAGTGATTGAATATGTTATATTGTTGTTTTAATTTTTTCTAAATATTTTGTTTCATTAAGTGATTTTAAAGGTTTGTATTCTAATATTATAATTATTTTCTTTGCCTGCATTTGAAAATGGGTAGGATTTTTGCGAATAAAATCCAGTATCGGTTCTCGTTTTATAACTCTGAATAAAACAGTTTTCATTTCTTTTTCCTTTTCTGATTTTTATTAGGTTTTAAATAATCCTCATTTAATTTTTAAGCGCTTCTTTTAAACGAGTTATAAGCGTTGAAAATTCTTTTTCTGGTCTTGGAATTTCTTTTTTATTCATGTCTTTAATTTTAATATAAAGATAATTATATAAATCTATAAAACTATAATTATAGCATTATATATTTACCATGCTTTATTTTTTTGTTTAGGTAAAAGTGGTTTGTTTTCTGTTGGAATAATCGTTAAATACAGAACATCATTTTGTCTTTTCCACGCACCAAAAGAATATTCAATGCCTGGTTTTAAAACTACATTTTGATTGAACTCTAGAGTTCCAGAATATTCAGGACTATCATAACTATACGGATTAGGGTTTTTCATTAACTTGAATCTTAATTCGTCAGTCTCTTTATTAAAAGTAACATCTTCACTGTTGCTTTGTTCTGCTAATTCAGAAGGCAATGCTTCTTCTAATTCTTGTAAATATTTAATATTTGTAATTGAAGAACCAAAAGGGTTATGGCTCTAATGTAATTAAATCTAAATCTCTTAATGTAAAAATAGCAGACCAAAAATGATTGCTTTTATTATTTTTATAACGTCTTAAGAAAGCATTAAAATCATTTTCATTAACAATATTATAAAGTACTTTAAATTGGTATCTATTTAACTGCTCCCAATTTTTGTTTTTGATTGCTTCTTTATATTGTTTGATTTGTTGTTCTTCCGTTTTTTCTTGTATTTAAAACTATTGTTTTGACAAAACTTAAATATGTTCCTGCTGTATTTTCTCTAACATTATCTTCTTCTGTTATATTAGGACGGGACAAGTAAATATCTTTTATTTCAATAAAATCTCATACCGCAATGCAAAATCTATAATTTTTTATACTTATGATTCTAATTTCGGCACATTATTTGTAATTTTGAAACTATGAAAAACAAACTCTATTTATTATTAATAGTACCGATTTTTGCTTTTACACTACATGATTATCATTTAAGTTTAACAAAAATAATAAAAGGGAAAAATAATACGTTAGAAATAACCATGCGGTATTATATTGATGATATAGAAACAACAATAAATAAATCAGAAAATATTAAAAGCGAATTAAACACAAAGAGAGAATTAAAAAATATAGATAGTTTACTACAAAATTATATACTACAAAATTTTAAATTAGTTCTAAATAAACAACAACAAAAATTGAATTTTATTGGTAAAGAATATGAAAAAGATGTGGTACATTTCTATTTAGAAACAGATACTATTTCAGAAATTAAATCCATAGAAATTCAAAACAAAATGCTGTTAAATACTTTTGATGATCAACAAAATCTAGTTAAATTTAACCTCAACAATCAAAAAAAGACGTTTTATTTAAAAAACGGAAATGATAAAGAAATGTTAAAATTTAACTAACAAACTCTTTATTCTTATTTTTTGTGCCTTTATCGATATTTTTTTAAGTCTAAATACCTACATTTGAATTCCTAACTAAAATTTAAGTTTCTTATGAAGAAAATATATTCATTATTACTTATTACATTAATTTCATTTTCTACTTACGCACAAGAAGAAAAAACAGAAAAAAATGATAAAGCACACTACAACACAAATAAATTCAAACAGTTAAAAGAAGAATTTAACACACCAAACACTTATCATACTGCTTCTGGCGCACCAGGAAAAGATTATTTTCAACAAAAAGTTGATTATAAAATGAATATTATTTTAGATGATAAAAATCAAAAAATATTTGGTGAAGAAACTATTACCTATCATAATAATTCTACCGATGTATTAGAATACCTTTGGGTGCAATTAGACCAAAATGTTAGAGCTACAGATTCTAAAACTCCAGATATTAATGCTGGTGGACCAGGTGTTATGTACAAACCTTTAAAATTCACACAAAAATTTTTAGGTAAAGGTTTTGATGGTGGTTTTAAAATACAACACGTTAAAGATAAAAAGGGTAATACTATGTCCTATGTTATCAATCAAACGATGATGCGTTTAGATTTACCAAAACCTTTAAAAGCCGGGAAATCTACAGTTTTCAGTATAAAATGGTGGTATAATATCCCTGAACATACCATAGACAGAGCACGTTCTGGTTATGAACATTTTGAAAAAGATGGAAATAACAATTATATTATTGCTCAATTTTTTCCAAGATTAGCAGTTTACAATAATGTGGAAGGTTGGCAAAACTTACAATTTTGGGGTCGTGGCGAATTTGCTCTAGAATTTGGTACTTACGATGTGAAAATAACTACACCAGCAGATCATATTTTAGATGCAACAGGTAAATTGTTAAACCGAAAAGAAATGCTTACTAAAACAGAATACAAACGTTTTAAAAAAGCAATGACATCTTATGACAAACCTGTTATTATTGTAACCCAAGATGAGGTGATTGAAAAAGAAAAAGTGTTTTCAGACAAAACAAAAACTTGGAGTTTTCATGCAGAAAATGTACGTGATTTTGCTTTTGCATCTTCAAGAAAATATATTATGGATATCATGGCAGTTAAAATTGGTAACAAAACAGTTATTGCTGAATCTATGTACCCAAAAGAAGGTAATCCTTTATGGGAAGAACATTCAACTAGAGTTGTTGCTAACACATTAGAATCGTATTCTAAACAATTATTCGATTATCCATATCATAAAGCAATATCAGTTCACGGAAAACAACAAGGTATGGAATACCCAATGATTTGCTGGAATTATGGTAGACCAAGAGAAGATGGTACATATTCCGAAAGAACTAAAAACGGAATGATTGGCGTAATTACACACGAAGTTGGTCATAATTGGTTCCCGATGATTGTAAATTCAGACGAAAGACAATGGTCATGGATGGATGAAGGTTTAAATTCATACACCGAAATAATGGCTGAACAAACCTATCAAGAAGGATTTCCATCTAGAGGTTTTCCTAAAAATGTAACTGGTTATATGAGTGGCGATCAAGATAAATTATCGCCTATTATGAGTCAATCTAATAATATTTATAGTTTCGGAATGAATGCTTACGCAAAACCTGCTGCAGGTTTATATATGTTACGCGAGGTTGTTTTAGGACACGAACTTTTCGATAAAGCATTTAGTACTTACGCAAAACGATGGAAATTTAAACATCCAACACCTGAAGACTTTTTTAGAACTATGGAAGATGCAACTGCAAGAGATTTAGATTGGTTTTGGAGAGGTTGGTTTTATACTACAGGCAATGTAGATATTGGTATAAAAGGCGTTAACAAATACGTAGTTACAACAAAACCTACCGCTAGAGTTAAGAAAATGGCAGAAGCATATGGTATGAAAGTGGAAGATTTTGGACCAGCAATGTTTTTGGTAAATACCGACAGTGATGATTATACTTCAGATATGGAAAACGTAAAAAATCCTATGGAAGATATTAAAATATTAAAAGATTATTTAAATGAAAATTATTCCGCATCGGAAAGAGAATCTTTAAAAAATACCAAATATTTTTACGAAATCGTTTTTGAAAAACCTGGTGATATACCAATGCCAATAGTTGTAGAATATGTTTATGCAGACGGCACAAAAGAAAGAAAGCAATATCCTGCACAAATTTGGCGTAAAAATGATGCTGAAGTAAAAAAATTATTTGCAACGGATAAAGAAATTACCAAAATCAATATTGATCCAGATATGCTAACTGCTGATGTCAATACAGAAAATAATTCTTGGCCTAAAAAAGTGGAAGAAACTAAATTAGAGCAATTTAAAAACAAGATCAAAGGCTAAACCCTTATTATCTAATTTAAAAAAAAGTCATAAAAATAATTATTTGTTTTTATGACTTTTTTTTTAAATCAATCTACGTTTCTAAT
>JAMONN010000262.1 GCA_027065775.1 Flavobacteriaceae bacterium
CATTTTATATTAACTTTTTTTTAAAAATTTCAAAGCTGAATGGATTGCTTTCTTGCGAACCTTGCGCAAAACTTTGCGAACCTTGCGGTTAAATCTCAACTCCAATAGGAACTTATCTAATCAACTTACGGTATTTAATACGTTTAGGCATTAAATCACCACCAAGTCTTTTCTTTTTATTTTCTTCATATTCTGTAAAAGAACCTTCAAAATAATAAACATTAGATTCGCCTTCAAAAGCAAGAATATGTGTACAAATTCTATCTAAAAACCATCTATCATGCGAGATTACAACTGCACAACCTGCAAAGTTTTCTAAACCTTCTTCTAATGCACGTAATGTATTTACATCTAAATCATTTGTTGGTTCATCTAATAAAAGAACGTTTCCTTCTTCACGTAAAGTCATGGCTAAATGCAACCTATTTCTTTCTCCACCAGAAAGCATCGATACTTTTTTATTTTGCTCAGATCCAGAAAAATTAAATCTACTTAAATATGCTCTAGAGTTTACCATTTTTCCGCCCATCATTATTTGTTCTTGACTATCTGCAAAGTTTTCCCAAATTGTTTTTTCTGGGTCAATGTCTGAATGTCGTTGATCCACATAAGCGATTTTTGCAGTATCGCCGACTTTAAATTCGCCTTTATCTGGTTTTTCTTCGCCCATAATCATTTTGAAAATGGTTGTTTTACCAGCACCATTTGGTCCAATAATACCAACTATTCCGTTTGGCGGTAAAGAAAAATTTAAATCGTCATATAACAATTTATCTCCAAATGCTTTAGAAACACCAACAGCATCAATTACGTTTGTACCTAACCTTGGTCCGTTTGGTATATATATTTCCAGTTTTTCTTCAACTTGTTTCTGGTCTTGATTTAATAACCTTTCATAACTACTTAAACGTGCTTTAGATTTTGTTTGTCTTCCTTTTGCTCCTTGCCTAACCCAATCTAATTCTCGTCTTAATGTTTTTTGACGTTTCGATTCTTGTTTTTCCTCTTTTGCCATTCTGTCGGTTTTTTGCTCTAACCAAGATGAATAGTTTCCTTTCCAAGGTATGCCTTCACCTCTATCTAATTCTAAAATCCAACCTGCAACATTATCCAAAAAGTATCTATCATGCGTAACGGCAATTACAGTTCCTTTATATTGTGCCAAATGATGTTCTAACCAATGTACAGATTCTGCATCTAAATGATTGGTTGGTTCATCTAATAATAAAACGTCTGGTTGTTGTAATAATAATCTACATAAAGCAACTCTTCTTCGCTCTCCACCAGAAAGGTTCTTAATTGGTGTGTCACCTGTTGGTGTTCGTAAAGCATCCATTGCTATTTCTAGTTTGGTATCTAATTCCCAAGCATCCAGAGCATCAATTTTATCTTGTAAAACTGCTTGTTGGTTCATTAGTTTTTCCATCTTATCTGCATCGGAATATACTTCTTCCAAACCAAACATATCGTTAATTTTATTGTACTCTTCTAATACCGCAACTGTTTCTGCAGCACCTTCTTTAACAATATCCATCACGGTTTTTTCTTCGTCTAATTCTGGTTCTTGTGACAAATAGCCAACAGTATAACCTGGCATAAACGAAACATCACCTTGGTAATTTGTTTCTAAGCCAGCAATAATTTTCATTAAAGTGGATTTACCAGAACCATTTAGACCTAAAATCCCGATTTTGGCACCATAAAAGAAACTTAAATAAATATTTTTTAATACTTGTTTATTTCCACCATCATAACTTTTTGAAAGTTTTGACATGGAGAATATTACTTTTTTATCGTCTGACATCTTGTTTTATTTTAGTTTGCGAAGATAAATTATTTCCAATAACCCTTAAAATTTAAAACAAAAAAAAACCACAGTAATTTTTTATTTATTTTTTTGTCCCGTTTTGAAATAGCGTTACACCTAAAACAAACTCACGTCATCGGTTTAGAAAACATAAAAATCAAATTAAAAATACTATAGAAATCTATGATTAATATAGACCACATTTATCAAATCAAATGTTGACACCAAATCAAATGCACAAACAAAACAAGTTAAAAAGAAAAGAATATAAAAAAATATAAAGGTAATAATTTAAAATTACTACCTTTATATTAAATTGAAGTCACTAAAATCTGTATCGATTATTCAGGACGTCGCAATTGATTTAATTATTTAGAATACAAAACGTAAACCAAATTGCATTTGCCATCTAGATAGTAAACTTAAATCATTATTGAATGTTTCTGTCTGTGTTGTATCAAAAGAATAAATTGGATCCTGTGTAAAATCAGGAGTATATATTGTAGGGTCAGGATTTCCATCAGGAATACTAACACCAATTGGTTGTGTATTAACAGGAATTTGACGAATTCCCCAATCAGAATTTAATAAGTTTCCGAAGTTTAATACATCTATAGTAAACTGTATTTTTTTAGTATCGCTAATATTATAATCTTGTGCTAAACGAACATCAATATTAGTAAACCAAGGTGTTAAATTTGCATTTCTTTCAGAAAACTCTCCTCTATTATCGTTTAAATAATCATCTTGTTTAATGAAATTATCAAAAGCAACTCTTTGAGCAGTTTGTTCTGCAGCATTACCTGAAAAGTTCATAGCATCAATTTCACTTGTTGTTGGTATATAAATTAAATCGTTTTGACCTGAACCGTCATTATTTATATCTCCACCATAAACGTAACTAAATCTACCTGTTTCTGTAACCTCAAAGAAAGTTGCTAGCGCTGTAGACCATTTACCATTACCATAAGTAAATTTCTTAGTAGCAGAACCAACAAAACGATGTTTATGACCAAATCTAGAATTATTAGCTACTGCAGTATTTACATTTCCTAAAGCAGGATTTGCACCAAAAGTAGCATTGGTAATTTCTTCGGTTGGTGAAGTTGCATCTGTTGCATCTAAATAATCATAAGCTAAACTTAAACTTAAACCATTTTCAAATTTCTTTTTAACTTCTGTAGTGAAATTTAGTACTCTACCTTTATTAGTATTAGTAACAGACCATGCATTATTAGTAACATCAGTCGAAGGTTCATAGACTGGTCTAGAACCTGGTCCTAATAAAGAACCTGTAGGTTGGTCAAGACCAATATTTGTTGCAAAAATAGCATCAATGTTTTTAGAATACATAAAATCAAACGAAGTTGTAAATCCATTTTTAAATTTACGATCATACCCTAAACTAGATCTAAATACTTGTGGAAAATTAAAATCTTCATCTACTACTGTGTAGAAAAATGAGTTTACATTTTGTACTTGATTACCAATCCAAACGAAAGGCAAACGACCTGTAAACACACCTAAACCACCACGTAATTGCTGTGTATTATCTCCTTTAATGTCCCAATTAATTCCTAAACGTGGTGATAATAATAATTTTTTATTAGAAGGTAATTCTGTACTATCATAAAAAGTTGGAGTTCCTTCTTCATCAAAATATTGAATTGATGGATCATAAGCAAAACCATCTCTATCTATATTTTCTTGAATTTTATCTTCGGTATCAAAAAACTCTGGTTTATCAATACGTAATCCGAAAGTAAATGTAAAGTCATTTGTAACTGCAAACTCATCTTGTGCATAAAATGAAATTTGACCTACATTTGTTTCAGCTAAAGCCCAATGACCATTATCAGGATCACCATCATTATTATTTGCGAAAGCTGTTTGAGCTCCTGCAAATGAAGCACCAAATCTATCTACTAAATAATTTTGAAAAATACCCGAATTAAAATCTCCTGTTACATCATCAATATAATCAAAACCTGTACCATTATCATCATCTATTGCTACACTTCCGAATAAATCAAATCCGTAAGAAGTTAAATTAAATGAGTTATCAAATTCAAATTTTTCAAAAGACCCTCCTAAAGTTACAGTATGATTACCTGCATAAATTTTAAAATTATTTGTTATTTGAAAAACTTTTTGATCTAATTTATTATTAACCGAAAAAGGTTCATGACCTGCTATAATATAAGGCGAACCACCTTTCGAAATTGTTATTGAAGGTCCTGGTGTAGAGAATGGCGTTCTAAAATCATCAAAATGTGTATAACCAACTTGTAAATTATTTGAAAATTTATTACCAAATCTCGATTTTAATTCTACAATTGCTGATTGTATTTTATTATTAATTGTATATGCTGAATTCTCAAACTGTAATGTATTTTGGTTTGGACCTCTATTAAAAAATGCTGACGGATGTGCTGGCTTATCTCTAATTGCATCTAATTGATTATAAGTTGCTGTTAAAGTATGATTTTCATTAATATTCCAATCTAACTTTACAATAAACTTTTCATTTTCTGTTGCATGCGTTAAGTTTTCAAAACCACCAGTTGCGTAACCTAAACTAGCCAATGCGTCAGATACAGCAATTAAATCTGATCTTAAAACTCTAGAAATATTTCCACCAGGAGTTTCTCCTGCTTCTCTTGCTCTAAAACCAGTTACTAAATCATCTCTTCTTTCTATTTCTGCATTTGCAAAAAAGAATAATTTATTTTTAATAATTGGTCCACCAATACTAAAACCTGCTTGTAAATGTTCTAATTTACCTTGAAAGATTTCATTACCTTCTACTTCGGTACCTGTAAAATCTTCGTTTCTGAAAAATCCGAAAACACTACCATGAAATTCATTAGTACCAGATTTTGTTACAGCATTAATAGATGCGCCAGTAAAACCAGAAGCAGTAACATCATAAGGTGCTAATTGTACTTGTATTTGTTCAATTGCATCTAAAGATATTGGTTGTGCATTTGTTTGACTACCTGGTGTTCCACCATCTAATCCAAAAGGATTATTAAAAATAGAACCATCTAAAGATAAATTGTTCATTTTATTATTTCCGCCACCAAAAGAATTTCCGTCTGATGAAGGGTTTAATCTTGTAAAATCATTTATAGATCTTGAAATTGTGGGTAATGCTTCTATAGTTTCCTTACTTACACTAGTTGACGCTCCTGTTCTACCACTATTAATAACAGAATTTTTAGAACTACCTGTAATAACAACTTCATCTAACTGTGCAGAATCATTTTGTAAAGTAATATTTAACTTTCTTTTTTCACCTAATTTTAACTGTATGTTTTCTAAGGTTTCAGTTTTAAAACCAACATAACTTACTGTTATAGTATATGGTCCACCAATACGCATGTTTGGTATATTATAAGAACCATTAAACTGTGTAACCGAACCATAAGATGTACCAGAAGGAACATGCAAAGCAACAACACTTGCTCCTGCAAG
>JAMONN010000263.1 GCA_027065775.1 Flavobacteriaceae bacterium
ATAATTATTTTTTACTACCATTATATAGTCGCCAGCAGAAATCTGATTTTCTTGATTTCTAATCTGTAATCTAATTTGCTGATTGTATTGATTTGCTCTTTTATTAGATCTAACAATAATAGCAGTATCTTCAATACCATTATCTTGATACGCAGAATTTATAGCGTTTTCAATATCATAACCATCTTCCAACCTAATAATGTCTGGAAAATTTAATTGAAACCTAAATATAATTCCATCATAATATTCCGCTAAAATAAGACGTAAATTAGTAGCATTTGTTAATATGCCAGAATCCTTATGTTGTCGCATAACTTCATCTAACTCAATGCTACTTACATTTTTATTATAATCAAAGGTAAGTTTTGTTTCGTCTAAAGCAGGACTTAAGATAGACTTTACAGGCGGCAATTGTGCCGTATCGCCAATTAAGATTAGTTTGCAGTTTTTACCAGAATACACAAAGTGAATTAAATCGTGTAGTAAAGAACCGTTTTCGAATAATTTAAAATCCGATGATTTATCTGGTATCATTGACGCTTCGTCAACTATAAAAAGGGAATTGGTATGTTTATTTTTTTTTAATGTAAAATTTACGTTGCCATCTTTCGATTTCTTCGGAAAATAGATTTTTTTATGAATGGTAAACGCAGGTTTATTAGCATAATTACTAATTACTTTTGCTGCTCTACCAGTTGGTGCTAATAAAACTGCTTTTAAATTAACCGATTGTAAATTATTTACAACCGTACTTATAGTAGTTGTTTTTCCTGTTCCTGCATAACCCTTTAATAAAAAAAGTTGATTGTCTTTTTCATCTAAAATAAACTCACTGAGGTTTTTAAGTAAGTTTTCTTGAGATCTAGTTGCCGTAAACGGAAACTTATCTAATAATAAAAAATATAATTTGGTACTATTTTTGTGCATACTTAAACGTAGTAATTGCAAAGGTACAAAAGGAAATTGTATAAATCTCTCTATAAAAGTTTTTGTAATACATTATTTTTTGTAGATTTGCGAGAAACCTAACTTAAAATATATATTTATGATTTTAGCAGTTTATATTCTATTAGCCTTAATTGCAGTTGCAGCTGTGGCATATGTAGTTGTGAATTTTATTCCAAAAAAATTACATTGGCTTATCTCTCTAATTCTATTAGCTTTAATAGTATTAATGTCTTACAAAATAGTTGGTAGTATTATGAAACCAATAAAATTTGCTAAAATTAAAAGAGCAAAATACACTAAAGTAATTCATAATTTAAAAATGATTAAAGATGCAGAGGTTGCATATCAAAAAAATCATAAGCATTTTACAGCAGATAAAGCAGCATTAGTGAAATTTGTAGATAGCGATAGTATACCTAATATTGAGGTAAGTACTAAAATTGTTAAAGTACGTAGAGGTGGAATTACTGTGGATAAAGAAGTACGTGTAGAAAAAATTGTAAGTTACACACCAGTAAAATCAGCATTTGCAGGTAGAGATTATAAAAACATGTTTAAAGTACCAGGTACTGATATAATGTTTGATATAAAAGCGGATAGTATTGAAAAAGTAGAAGGTATTATGTCTTCGGTATTTGAAGCAAAAGTAGATAAAGCAGATGTGTTACACGGTATGGACTCTTACTTAATTGCATCAGAAAAAGAAGCAATTGGTGGAACAGAAGTTAAAGGTAAATTCATTTCAGTTGGTTCTTTAGAAGACGTTAAAGTTAGCGGGAATTGGCCGCCTATTTATGATGGAAGAAAAAAGAAAGATTAATAATTTAGAATTATTAAAAATAGAACATAAAGAATTATCCATCCAATTTAGTTTGGATGGATTTTCTTTTTGTGTTTATGATTTAGATTTACAAGAGTTTGTCGCTTTTTATAAATACGAATTCTCTAAAGTAAAAACACCTGAGCAATTATTAGATGCTATAAAGCAATTGTTTGTTAGTGAAAATAATTTAAGAATTACTTATGATAAAGTAAAAGTAATTCACCATAATAATTTGATTTCCTTTGTGCCAAAAGTAATGTTTGATGAAGCGAATTTATCGGAATACGTTTCTTTCAATAATAAAATATATAATAATGATTTTTTTGCATTCGACACCATAATAAATCAAGAAATGAATGCGGTTTACATACCATATGTTAATATAAATAATTTTTTTATTGACCAATATGGTAGTTTTTTATACAAACATGCTTCTAGTATTTTAGTAGAAAAATTATTAAATCAGTTTTCAAAAAGTCACGAAACAACTTTTTTTGTGAATGTTAATAAAACCGATTTTCAAATCATTATAAGTAAAAATAAAAAATTACTATTTTTCAATTCCTTTCAATATGTTACTAAAGAAGATTTTATTTATTACATCCTTTTTACGATGGAACAATTAAAATTAAATACCGAAGAAATTGATTTAAAATTATTAGGTAAGATTTCTAAAGAAGATGCGTTATACCAAATTACGTATAAATACGTTAGAAATGTAGAAATTTTAAGTAATGATTTTTCTTTTAATAAGCATGTTGAAATAGATAATAAGATAATTAGAGAAAATTTAAGTTTGTTCCATTTTTAATACTATTATGAAGTTTTATAAAATACTATTTTTAATATTAATTGTGTTGGTTAGTTGTAAAAAGCAGACACAATTACAAAAAGAATTCAATTGTAAAACCAATTCTAGTTTTTCAGATTTGGAAAAAATTGATGATTTTAAAAATAAATTCAGTTTGCAAGTACCTTCAAAATGGGCAACCAAATTGTTTTATAACAATCATGAAACTAATATCATGACTGCCGATTCTTTAAAATCATTCACAAAAACATATATATTAGATGTATCTCTAGTTAGTGGCGATTTACAGTTAAACGAATATTTTACCACTAAAACCATTCAGAATTTAGTAACAGAAGAAAGTCTTGTTACTATAAAACACGAATTAACTACTTTTAAAGACATGCCAGCAATTTGGTTTTTATCTGTAGGAAAAAGTGGCGACTATAAATACCATTATTTTCAATTATTTGCAAAGAATTCACCAGTAGATTATTTTAAGATAACAACTAAAATATATGGTGATGAATTAATTGATGAACGTTTATGCGAATCGATTGCTTTAATGCAGAAATTGGATTTTTAAATTTTTCAGGCAAAAGGTTTAGCAAAAAATAAAGCGTTCATCTTATATGAACTTAAATGCCTTATATGGTAAAGTTTAATAATCAAAATAACCTATGACTTTGTGAGAAATAATATGTTTAATCGAACATAAGTAAACTGAAACTACAAAATATTCCTTAAATTTGTATTTCAATAAAAATAAATAACATGCAACAAATCATAGATCGTTTTTTTAGATATATAAAAATAGACACACAATCAGATCCTAACAACGAAGAAGCATTCCCAAGCACCGAAAAACAATGGGATTTAGCAAATCTTTTAGTAGAAGAATTAAAAGGAATTGGCATGCAAGATGTGACGATAGATAATCATTGTTATATTATGGCAACCTTACCAAGTAACGTTTCGCATAAAGTACCAACGATTGGTTTTATTTCACATATAGATACTAGTCCAGATTTTACAGGTACAAATGTAAAACCACAATTACACAAAAATTACGACGGAAAAGATATTATATTAAACGAAAAAGAAAACATTGTTTTATCGCCAGATTATTTTGAAGATTTGCTTTTATATAAAGGGCAAACTATCATAACAACCGACGGAACAACACTTTTAGGAGCAGATGATAAAGCAGGAATAACCGAAATTATTACTGCAATGGAATACTTAATTCAACATCCCGAAATTAAACACGGTAAAATACGTGTTGGTTTTACGCCAGACGAAGAAGTTGGTAAAGGCGCACATAAATTTGATGTAAAAAAGTTTGGTGCAGATTGGGCATACACAATGGATGGCAGTCAAGTAGGAGAATTAGAATACGAAAATTTTAATGCAGCAGGAGCAAAGGTTGTTATAACTGGTAGAATAGTGCATCCTGGTTATGCAAAAGGGAAAATGGTAAATTCTATGTTAATTGCAGCAGATTTTATTAATGCGTTACCAAAAAATGAAACACCACAAACAACCGAAGGTTATGAAGGTTTTTTCCATTTATATGGTAATACTGGTAATGTAGAAAAATCGGAATTAGGTTTTATTATTAGAGATCATGATAGACAAAAATTTGAAGCAAGAAAAGAACAATTTTTAGCAGTCGCTAATAAAATAAATGAAGATTTAGGACAAGAGGCAATTAAAGTAGAAATAAAAGATCAATACTTTAACATGCGCGAAAAAGTAGAACCAGTAATGCATATTGTTGATATTGCCGAAGAAGCAATGAAACAATTAGGTATTAAACCTTTAATTAAAGCAATTAGAGGCGGAACTGATGGTTCGCAATTATCTTATATGGGTTTGCCTTGTCCTAATATTTTTGCTGGTGGACATAATTTCCATGGACGATTTGAATATGTTCCAGCAGAATCATTAGTAAAAGCAACAAATGTAATTGTTAAAATTGCAGAATTGACTGCGGGGAAATATAGATAATATTATTATAAATACTCACACCGTGACTTTAAGTCACGGTGTGAGTAAAAAAAAATTTAAAGACGTTTTGTGAAAATGTAACAGATAATTTTTCAGTAAAAAATTGCCGAGATGTTTTGTAAAACGTCTCGGTATTTAGTAAGAGAATTTGCAATTAGTTTTTTTGAATTTTATTTGAATGATGATTTAAATCATGAAGCGTCTGTAAGGCATCTAAAGTTTAAATTTTATGTTTTTCTAAGTAGTCTAAATATTTTTTACTGTGAAAAAAATCAACTTTATTATTTAATATAAATTTATCATAGATTGTCTTTTCTTTTTCTATTAGTTGAAAATATTTTTTTAATTTTTCAGATGGTCTAAAATAGAAAATGTAATTTTTAGGTATGTTATTTAATTTTACATAATTAATTTCCAGACAATTTAAATCTTTTAAAAAATGGTAACAGTTTTCGTTTTTTGGTGAATTAAGTAAATGTATTTTATAATAGTCATTATTTAGTTTTTCACCAAACCGATGTTACTAAAAGCAGTAATATGTAAAGTGATTTCATGACTTTGTTTTTTTCGATATTTAAATGTATAACCTTAAATCCGCAAAACTTTATTAAAAAATTTAAGACAATCCACTGTGCATAATAGTTAGCACAGTGTTTTGTCATGTAAATATTTTCACTTATTTTAGTGTTGTATAAAAAAAACAGTTTTAAA
>JAMONN010000264.1 GCA_027065775.1 Flavobacteriaceae bacterium
CTTTGAAATTATTCTACTAATATACTGAATATCAATGTTTTAAACTAATTATTTGACGTTTAATTTATTAATAATCAGTAAGTTGTGTTTTTGTCATGTACTAAAGTCCTTTTTATATAGATAACCTTTTTTGTTGTTAAGTATATAAACATCTTTTTTACTTGTGTTTAATAAAGTGTATAAAACTTTTGGTGAACTATCTACTAGTTGAAATCCATTTTTTGTTTTTTGCGCATATAATATTTCTTTTTCAATACCAGAATCTGTATTGTTATTAACTATTGAATCTACAGTTTGATTTACAGAAACAGGTTTTATTATTTTAGCATTATCAACAGTTTCTGCTTGTTTATAGGTGTAATTTAAGTTATTTAGACTTATAAATGCACCACGTAAAGCCTCATGATAACTTCTTTTATATTCTTTTAATCTGCTTTTTCCTTTTTTACTTTTTAGAATTATTTCTTTTCTACAATTTTTAATTTCTATTTCAAATATAGTTGTTAAAAAATTAGAAGATTTTATTACATCAGCATACATTCCTAAACAAGGGTTTTCGTATAAATCTGTTGGTATTTTGTCACTCTTATTTAAAACAGTAAAGTTTTCTTTTTCGAATAAAAATTTTGTTAATGACATAAGTTTAAATTGATCTTCGGATTTTAAAAAATCATATTTTTCGGGTAATATAATATATTTATATTGGTTTAAATTTTGTGCTATCGAAATAGTACAAAATAAAATAAACATTAAAAATGATAATTTATATTTCATATATTTATTATTTTTTATCGGTTATATGCTGTTCGCTATTAATCATTCCTTTAGGTAACAAAATCTTAATATAATTTATTTTTTAAACTGATTCGAAATTTTTTCTGCTTTTCTACTTTCAGAATAATCATAAAAACCTTCTCCTGATTTAATTCCCAATTTACCTGCTTGCACCATATTTACTAATAAAGGGCAAGCTGCATATTTTGGATTTTTAAAACCATTATACATCACTTCTAAAATAGAAAGACAAACATCTAAACCAATAAAGTCTGCTAATTGTAATGGTCCCATCGGATGTCCCATACCTAATTTCATTACATTGTCAATTTCATAAACTCCAGCAACACCATTATATAAGGTTTCAATTGCTTCGTTAATCATTGGCATTAAAATTCTGTTTGCAACAAAACCAGGATAATCATTAACTTCTAACGGAACTTTATTTAATTTATTAGATAATTCCATAATAGCTTCTGTAACTTCATCACTTGTAGTATAACCTCTAATAATCTCTACCAATTTCATAATCGGTACAGGATTCATAAAGTGCATTCCGATAACTTTTTCAGGTCTACTTGTAGCGCTTGCTATTTTGGTAATTGAAATAGAAGAAGTATTTGTAGCTAAAATTGCATTTTTAGGTGCAAATTCATCAATGGTTTTAAATATTTTTAGTTTTAAATTTTCGTTTTCTGTAGCCGCTTCTACAACTAAATCTGCATTTTTAACACCATCTTCTGTCTTGGTATATGTTGTAATGTTACTTAATGTGGTATTTTTTATATCTTCGGTTATTCTTTCTTTAGAAAGTAATCTGTCCAAATTTTTAGTGATAGTTGCAATACCTTTTTCAAGGGATGTTTCTGAAATATCGATTAAATTTACTTTATAACCGTTTTGTGCAAAAACATGTGCGATTCCGTTACCCATTGTTCCTGCTCCAATTACTGAAATGTTTTTCATTTGTGTTTTGTTTTTTTTCGGATTATCATCCGAATTCGGAATAAATTCCGAAATTAGTATATGATTCGTTCCTGCGGAACTTTAATTTTATTTTTTGCCTAAAGCCTATTGCTAATTAAATTAAAAGCAATCAATTATTTGTTGTGCTACTTTAAGTGCTTTTGTGGCATCGTTTAAAGTAACAATTGGTGTTGTGTCATTATTTATTGCATCAGCAAAAGTTTCTAACTCGTCTAAAATAGCATTGTTATTTTCTATAGTTGGATTTTCAAAATAAATCTGTTTTTTAACACCTTCAGCATTTTGTAAAATCATTGCAAACTCATCTGGATTTTCAGGTACGTCTTTCATTTTAACAACTTCACTTTTCTTTTCTAAGAAATCTACTGAAATGTAAGCATCTTTTTGAAAAAATCTAGTTTTTCGCATATTTTTCATAGAAATTCTGCTAGCAGTTAAGTTAGCAACACAACCATTTTCAAATTCAATCCTTGCATTGGCAATATCTGGTGTTTCACTAATAACACTAACGCCACTGGCATGCACATTTTTAACTTTAGAGTTTACGACACTTAAAATAATATCAATATCGTGAATCATTAAATCTAAAACTACTGGTACATCTGTACCACGCGGATTAAATTCTGCTAAACGATGTGTTTCTATAAACATTGGCGAATCGATTAAACCTTTAACTGCTGTAAAAGCAGGATTAAAACGCTCTACATGACCAACTTGACCTTTTATATGGTATTGACTTACTAAAGTTCTGATAGCAACTGCTTCATTGACTGTTTTAGTAATTGGTTTTTCAATAAAAATATGTTTTCCAGCAGTAACTGCCTCTTTTGCACAATCAAAATGAGATAATGTTGGTGTAACAATATCTACAACTTCTACTGCATTTATTAATTCGGAAACTGTACTAAAGTACTGGTAACCAAATTCTTTTACTATTTTTTTTGCATTATTTTCATCTGCATCATAAAATCCAATCAACTCATATTTAGACGATTGATTTAATAATTTCAAATGTATTTTCCCTAGATGACCTGCACCTAAAACACCAACTTTTAGCATAATTTTAAATTTTATCAAAAATACAAAATCTAATATTTAATTTGTTTTTTTTTAGTATAAATTTATATATTTTTGCTTTGTGAATGATTTACCAAAACATAAAGGCTTACGAAGTCAACTTGTAAAGTTATTAAAAGAGAAAGGTATTAAAGACGAAAACGTTTTAGATGCCATAAATAGTATACCGCGACATTTATTTTTAAATTCCAGTTTTTTAGATCATGCATATCAAGATAAAGCCTTTCCGATAGGTGCAAATCAAACGATATCTCAACCTTATACGGTTGCTTATCAAACCGAATTATTACAATTAAATAAAGGAGATAAAATATTAGAAATTGGGACAGGTTCGGGCTATCAAACAGCAGTTTTAATTCAATTAAAATGTGAAGTTTTTAGTATTGAAAGACAAAAAGAATTGTTTTTAAAGACTAAAAAGGCACTACCAAAAATAGGTTATGTTGCTAAAAAATTTATCTATGGCGATGGTTATAAAGGTCTAAAAGAAAACGCACCTTATGATAAAATATTAGTTACTGCTGGAGCACCATTTGTGCCAAAAGCATTATTATCTCAACTTAAAATCGGTGGCAGGTTAGTGATTCCTGTTGGAGAAAAAAATCAGATAATGACTTTGTTTATTCGTAAATCGGAAAAAGAATTTCTTAAAGAAGAATTTGATGCTTTTAATTTTGTTCCTTTTTTAAAAGATGTGAATAAATAACTTTATAAAACTCAGGTTCTACTGTTATATTAATGATAAATTTTGTTTAGAACATTTGTTATTATCTCGCAAAGTCGCAGAGACGCTAAGAAAATTATGGGTTTTAAGACGCAGTGTTTGCATAGCAAACTAATTGTGACTTTTGAGGACTTCAACTTTGCGACTTTATGAGATTTTTTTATTAAATTCATGAAAGAAACAAAACTTATTATAAATAAGTAACAAACTACATACTTTTTCGTCTAATTTATAGTTTATAAAATCAAATTGATTTATCATGTCAAAACGCTCAAGAAAAGTATATTTTTTAACTTTCAGAATTGTTTTCAATTATTTAAAACTACACTATTTAAGTAAATTTTTCGGAAAGCATTATTGGGACAATAGAGTTAATAAACTTCATGAAAAATCTGCTCAAAAAATCAAAAAAACTTTATTAGAATTAAAAGGTCTTTATATTAAGGTTGGGCAATTAATTTCTATTTTATCTAATGTGTTGCCTGAAGAATTTCGAGAACCTTTAGAATCTCTGCAAGATCAATTGCCAGCAAGAAGTTATCAAGAAATAAAATCTACTATTGAATCGGAATTTAACAAACCAATTAACGAACTATTTAGTTTTTTTGATGAAACCGCTTTAGCATCTGCTTCTATAGGGCAAACACATCGTGCAACTTTAAATGATGGTGCTAATGTTGTGGTAAAAATACAGCATAAAGATATTGATGAGATTGCAAAAATAGATCTAAACGTCGTTAAAAATTTAGTAAAATTATATGCAAGATTTTTTCATATTAAAGGAATAAATCACATGTACAATCAAATTAAATTAATGATTGAAGATGAGTTAGATTATGTGCACGAAGCAAAATCAATGAGTCATATTAAGAAAAACTTGCGTAAAGAAAAAGGAATAATTGTGCCTGAAGTTTTTACAGAATACTCCTCTAAAAAAGTAATTACAACTGCTTTTTCTGAAGGTGTAAAAATAACTGACACCAAACAATTAGATAAATGGAATATTGATAAAAAAGAGTTAGCAAAACGTTTTGTGCAAATGTATTGTAAAATGATTTTTGAAGATGATATTTTTCATGCAGATCCGCATCCTGGCAATATTTTGGTTAAAAAAGACGGTACAATAGTTTTGTTAGATTTTGGTGCGGTAACTAGTATTAATGATGATATGCGAACAGGTTTACCTGAATTAATTCTAGCATTTACCAAAAACGATACAAACTTAATTATTAAAGCCATGCATAAAATGGGTTTTATTGGTTCAGGAAAAGACGCACAAAAATTAGCAGAAAAGATTATTAATATTGGCCAAGATTTTTTACAAAACGAAATTGAAATAACTAATTTTAATTTAGATGGTATTTCTATTGATCCGGATTCAAAAATTATAAGTAAACTTTTAGACGCTATAAATTTACGCGATATTTCTAACTCTATAGAAATACCAAAAGATTGGGTTTTGTTACAGCGTGTTTTTGCTTTAGTGTTAGGTATTAGCAATCAGTTAGATCCAACAATGAATTTAAAAGTAGTGTTAAAACCTTATTTTAAAAAACTATTATTATCTCAAAAAGGCGGTATGAGATCTGTTGTTTTCGATACTATAAAAAATCAATTTTCTACATTACTTTCTTTGCCAAGTGAAATGAAAAATACCTTAAAAAAAGTTACTAATGGCGACATTGAATTTAAGTCAGAACATCTAGAAAAACAAACCAAATTATTAGCGAATGTTCTACAACAAATTGTATTTGTTTTATTAACTATTGCTTCGGTTTATTTTGCTAATTATTTTTATGAAAGTGATAATTTAGTTGCTTTTAGATATTCTAAATGGTTTGGTATTTTATTTTTTGGATTGTTTTTAAGATTTTTTATTTGGCGAAAAAAATAAAAATTCCTGTTTAAAGATACAGAGTTTGCTCAAATTAAAATTTGTTAATGTTACAAAAGAATACTTTTTATAAATAAACTTTATATTAAACCATAAATTCGTATTTTTGCAAATACAAACT
>JAMONN010000265.1 GCA_027065775.1 Flavobacteriaceae bacterium
CAAGATTTAAACGTAATAATAACAGGAGCAACTCGAGGAATAGGTAAAGGTATCGCTGAAGTTTTTGCAAAAAACGGAGCGAATATAGCTTTCACTTATAGTTCATCTGTAGATGCAGCAAACGCTTTAGAAAAAGAATTAATTGCACTTGGCGTAAAAGCAAAAGGTTATCAATCTAACGCAGCAGATTTTGATGCAGCACAAGAATTTGCAGCAGAAGTGTTAAAAGAATTTGGTTCGGTTGATGTATTGATTAATAATGCAGGAATTACGAAAGATAATTTGTTAATGCGAATGTCAGAAGAAGATTTTGATAAAGTGGTTTCTATTAATTTAAAATCGGTTTTTAATTTAACCAAAGCAGTTATTAGACCAATGATGAAACAGCGCAAAGGTTCTATTATTAATATGAGTTCGGTTGTTGGTGTTAAAGGTAATGCAGGTCAAGCAAATTATGCAGCATCAAAAGCAGGTATTTTAGGTTTTACTAAATCGGTTGCATTAGAACTAGGTTCTCGTAACATACGTTGTAACGCAATAGCACCAGGTTTTATAGAAACAGAAATGACCGCAAAATTAGATGAAGCAACTGTAGATGGTTGGCGAAAAGCAATACCATTAAAAAGAGGCGGAAGTCCAGTAGATATTGCAAATGCCTGTGTATTTTTAGCGAGCGATATGTCGGGTTATATTACAGGACAAACTTTAAATGTTGATGGTGGAATGTTGACCTAAATTATTTATTAAATTTATTTAATAAACGATTAGGTGTTTTGGCATATAAATTGTTATAAGTAAAAAAACATTTTAAATTAAATATGAAAAATTTACTATTTATCGGATTATTGCTTTTAGGAACAATTTCTATAAAAGCACAAAATATAAAAACAGATAATTTCGAAATCTATTTAAATGACTATATGGTTAGTGAAGTAAATATTTCTAAAGGAATGTATATGACTGCTAACAAGCAATATTTTTACGAAGGTAAATTCGAAGTGAATAATATAAACACAAATACTTCTACGGTTTACCAATTTTATTTTTCAACTTGGGACAAAGTATTTAAAGAATTCATTGTTAAAGATCTTAATTATAAAGAATTATCGCCAAGTTTTTCATTTACAGATAATAAAATTATTAATTTTACAGACGCTACAGGTAATAATGTGACTAAAGAATTAGAGAATGTTACTAATGTAGATTATGCGATGTTATCTTCTATGTTAGTTTGGTTGGAAAATTCTCTTATAAAAAAGTAATACTTTTTTAAAGTAAAATTCAATTAAAATATTACATTTGCTTTAAATGGATGATACTACTTTTTTTTATATAATAATTGCATTTGTAGTTGCCTTATTACTTGCAATTTTTCAGTATTTATATAAAAATAAAAGAGCAAATAAAAACACCTATATATTAACCTTTCTAAGATTTATATCTATTTTCGGATTATTATTACTGTTAATTAATCCGAAATTCAAAAAACAAATCATTACTACTTTTAAACCTAAGTTAGTATTACTTATAGATAATTCTAAATCTATTGCCAACACCAAACAGCAAGATAAGGTTAAAAGTATCATAGATGATTTTGTAAAAGATGATAAGATAAACGCCAAATTTGAGTTAAAGAAATATGCTTTTAGTCAAAATATTAAAACGGAAGATTCATTACTATTTAATAAGTCAAATACTAATATTTATAAGTCTTTAAGTAGTACAAAAAAACTATTTGGTAAGTCGAAAACTCCAGTTGTTTTAATAACCGATGGTAATCAAACTTCAGGTATTAATTATACTAATTTTAGTTCTAAATTAAATGTTTTTCCTGTTATTGTTGGTGATACAATTGCTTATCAAGATTTAAAATTAACACAATTAAACGTTAATAAGTATGCATATTTAAGGCATAAATTTCCAGTAGAAGCATTTGTAGTTTATGAAGGAAATAAAAAAATAAGCAATACGAATTTTGTAGTTAAAGAAGGAAATAGAACAATATATTCTCAAAAAATAACATTTGATACTCAAAATGCAAAACAACTAAATTTTTATTTACCATCTAATACTGTTGGTATTCATAATTACAAAGCAAGTATTTCGTATTTAGATAAGGAGAAAAATAAAATAAATAATATTAGAAATTTTTCCGTAGAAATAATTGATGAGCAGTCAAAAATAGTATTAATTTCAGATATTTCACATCCAGATATTGGTATGCTAAAACGAGCAATTGAAAGTAATAAACAAAGAAAATTAATTGTTAAAAAACCAACAGATACATATAATATTAATGATTATCAGATGGTTATTTTCTATCAACCAAATCAGAATTTTGCAACCGCATTTGATAAAGCAAAGCAATTTAATAAAAACTTTATTGTATTTACAGGTACTAAAACAAATTGGAATTTCTTAAACGAAAATCAAAATTACTTTAAGAAAAAAGCAATTAGAAGTACCGAAGATTATTTGGCAAATTTTAATGCTGGTTTCACAACTTTTTTAACAGACGATATTGGTTTTAATACCTTTGCACCAGTGCAAGATTATTTTGGAGAAGTTACTTTTTCAGTGCCGTTCGAAACGCTTTTGTTTCAACAAATTGGTGGTTTCTCTTCTGAAAGTCCATTATTGGCAACTTTTGAAGAGAATAATAGAAGAGGCGCTGTTTTTTTAGGAGAAAATAGTTGGCGTTGGAGAATGTCTAATTATGTAGAAGAAAAATCTTTTCAATCTTTTGATGAATTCATCAATAAAACAATACAATATTTAGCATCTACTAAAAGAAATGATTTATTAGAAATTAAAAATGAGTCCTATTATTATGCTAATGATAATGTGAAAGTTACCGCATATTTTTATGATGCAAATTACACTTTTAATGATAATGCAAAACTTTGGATTAACATTACCAGCAAGCAAACTAGAAAACAGATAAAATACCCTTTTGCTTTGCAAAGTAATTCTTACCAAGTAAATATATACGATTTAAAAAGTGGTAATTATAGTTTTACAGTTTCCGATGAAAATCAAAAATTTAAAAAAAGTGGTAAATTTACCATATTAGATTATGATATAGAGCAACAATTTTCTGGTGCGAATAAAAAAGAATTAAATCAATTAGCATATAATAGTAACGGAAAGTCCTTTTATTTAAATCAGTTTAATGAATTAAAAGAAAACTTATTGCAAAATAAAAATTATGTTGCTATTCAAAAATCTAAAGAAAAAATAACACCTTTAATAGATTGGAAATGGTTATTAGCAATTATTGCATTATCTTTGAGCATTGAATGGTTTGTTAGAAAATACAAAGGATTACTATAACAATTTTAAAAGATATACGACAAATAAGACCGCTTCGCTAAAAGATATAAGACTGTTTGTAGCTAGCAACACATTTATAATTTAGTCACAAAAATTAGATTAAACCAGATTAAATAATTAAACGATAACCAAATAACTTAAAATAAAAATTATGAATAGACAACAACAACCACAGCTACCACAATTGCCAAAAGGGATTTTTCCGATAATTGTAATTGTAATAATTGCCTTAATATTATTTTCAAAATCATTTGTAACCGTAGATAGAGGTGAACAAGGTGTTTTATGGAAAAGATTTAATGGTGGTGTAGTAATAGATGAACCAGCACTTGGCGAAGGTTTTCATTTAGTTGCACCTTGGAATAAAGTAGATATATATAATGTACGTCAACAAAATATGTTTATTAGAGATATGGAAGTATTATCTTCTAACGGATTAGAAATTAAATTAGATGTATCTGTATTATATATGCCAAAAATTTCTGAATTAGGATTATTACATAAAACAAAAGGTGAGAATTATGACCAAGTGGTAATTATACCAGAAATTAGATCTGCGGCAAGATCTGTAGTTGGTAGATATACGCCAGAACAATTATATTCATCTAAAAGAGATGCTATTCAAAAAGAAATTTATGAAGAAATAAAAATTAAAGCAAGTAGTCAGCATGTACAGATAAACGATGTTTTGGTTAGAGACGTGACTTTACCGCCAACTATTAAAGATGCAATTGAACGTAAATTAGGTCAAGAACAAGAATTCTTAGAATATGAATTTAGACTTCAAAAGGCAAAAAAAGAAGCAGAAAAGCAAATTATTGAAGCAAAAGGTAAAGCAGATGCAAATCGTATTTTAAGCGCATCTTTAACAGACAAAATCCTTAGAGATAAAGGTATTGAAGCAACATTAAAATTAGCAGAATCACCAAACTCTAAAGTGGTGATCGTTGGTGGAAAAGACGGAATGCCATTAATTTTAGGTAATAATTAAATAGAATAATACTTATTTGGTTCTACCGTAAATTTAGCGGAAACTAAAAATAGTTATGTTTTTAAAAATTAAAATGTTTTATAAGGTCAATTTATTTTCAAAATAGGTTGACCTTTATTTATTTTAAATTCCTTGAAAATTTTAAGTTTTATCACGTGGTAAATTAATATTTTTTTGTATATTTAGAAGCACTTAAAATAATGAATTCAGCATGTGTTTTTATTCTTATACGAAAAAGAAAATTAATAAACAATAGCCTAAACGTTTTTTTATAATGAATTTTATTTACATTTTTGTAGTACGAAAAAAGACATAGTCTTTGTAAGAAAAAGAACAAAAAAAACCCTTTAATTTCTGTTTTAGAATGAGTCAAAATGCAAGCTTAGTTTGGGATAAATGTTTATCTTTTATAAAAGATAATATTAAACCCCAAGCATATAAAACATGGTTTGAACCAATCAAACCAATCAAACTTTCTGGCGATGCATTAACTATTCAAGTGCCAAGTAAATTTTTTTATGAATGGTTAGAAGAACATTATATTAAAATTTTGAGAGTTGCTCTAGTAAAGGAAATGGGCGATGATGCAAAGTTGATTTATGATGTTAAGATGGAAAATTCTTACAGTAGTAAAAAACCACATACTGTAAAATTTCCAAGTTCTAATCGTAAACCATTAAATTCACAAGGTATAACCATACCTTTAGATATAGATAAAAGAGAATTAAGAAATCCTTTTATTATACCAGGAATTCAAAAAGTAAAAATTGAATCTCAATTAAACCCAAATTATAATTTCAATAACTTTATAGAAGGTGATTCGAATCGTTTAGGTCGTTCGGCAGGTATTGCTGTAGCAAATAAACCTGGCGGCACTTCTTTTAATCCGTTATTAATTTATGGTGGTGTTGGTTTAGGTAAAACACATTTAGCACATGCTATTGGTGTAGATATAAAAGATAAATACCCAGAAAAAACAGTTTTGTATATTTCTGCGGAATCATTCATACAACAATATGTAGATTCTGTTAAAAGTAATACAAGAAATGATTTCATTCATTTTTATCAAATGATTGATGTGTTAATTGTAGATGATGTACAATTTTTATCGGGTAAAAAAGGCACACAAGATGTGTTTTTTCATATATTTAATCACTTGCATCAAAACGGTAAACAAGTTATTTTAACTTCCGATAAGGCACCTGTAGACATGCAAGAAATGGAACAACGTTTGTTGTCTCGTTTTAAATGGGGACTTTCTGCGGAGTTACAATCTCCTGATTATGAAACACGTATATCTATTTTAGAAAACAAATTATTTAGAGATGGTGTTGTAATGCCAGAAGAAATAATAGAATATATTGCTAAAAATATTAAAACTAATATTCGTGAATTAGAAGGTGTTTTAATCTCAATGATTGCACAAGCATCTTTCAATAAAAAAGAATATACCTTACCTTTAGTAAGAACTATAGTTGATAAATTTGTTAAGAATACTAAAAAAGAAGTTTCTATAGATTACATTCAAAAAGTAGTTTCTAAATATTTTGAGATGGATGTAACTACATTACAATCTAAAACTAGAAAACGTCATATTGTACAAGCAAGACAATTAGCAATGTACTTTGCAAAACGTTTAACAAAAGCTTCTTTAGCAAGTATTGGTTCACAAATTGGTAGCAGAGATCATGCAACAGTTTTACATGCTTGTAAAACAGTAAATAATTTATCGGATACCGATAGGCAATTTAGAACTTATGTAGAGGATTTAACTAAAAAATTATCCCTTTAATTTCATAAATGATGTCTAATAAACCAAAAACGAAAGTGTTAATGGTTTGTTTAGGTAATATTTGTCGTTCGCCATTAGCGGAAGGTATTTTACAAAGTAAACTTTCAAAAGACTTTTATATAGATTCTGCTGGTACAGCAGGTTATCATGTAGGAGAATTACCAGATGAAAGATCAATTAAAGTAGCACGATTTTATAGTATTGATATATCAAATCAAAGATCAAGAAAGTTTGTACTACAAGATTTTGATATTTTTGATTATATTTATGTAATGGATGCTTCTAATTATCAAGATATAATTAATTTTGCAAGAAATGAAGATGATAAATCTAAAGTACATTTTATTTTAGAAGAAAATCAGAATGTACCAGATCCATATTATGGTGGGGAAAATGGTTTTGAGAATGTTTATAAAATGTTAGATATTGCATGTAATAGAATTAGTGAAGAGTTATAAATTAGTTTGATTTTAAAATAATGATAAAGGGAAAATTATATTTAATACCAACAACTTTAGGTGATAATGAACCTTTAGAAGTATTGCCTTATGCGGTTAAACAAGTTGTCGAACGTAACAATCATTTTATTGTAGAAAATGAAAAATCTGCTAGACGTTTTATAAAAAAATTAGTTCCAAAAAAATCACAAGAAGATTTAAATATCTATATATTAGATAAATATACAAACGAAATAGATATTCAGAATTATTTAAATGTTTGTGAACAAGGAATAAATATAGGTTTATTATCCGAAGCTGGCGTGCCAGCAATTGCAGATCCAGGAGCAATTATTGTTACTTTAGCACATCAAAAAAATATTAGAGTACAACCTTTGGTTGGTCCATCGTCTATATTAATGGCAATGATGGCATCTGGTTTAAATGGTCAAAATTTTGCGTTTAATGGGTATTTACCAATTGATGCAAAAGAAAAAAAACATACTATTAAGCAATTTGAAAGACTATCAAAAGAAAAAAATCAATCACAAATATTTATAGAAACTCCATATAGAAACGATAAATTATTAGTGGAATTATTACGTACATTAACACCAACCACAAAATTGTGTATTGCTGTTGATATTTCCTTAGAATCGGAATATATCAAAACATTCGAAGTACAAGAATGGAAAAAAGTAAAACCAGATTTACATAAAAAACCTGCAATTTTTATTATTCAGAAGTATTGAGATAATTGTTTGAATTTTAAATTAATAAAGATAAGTTATAGAAATTTATTGAAAACTATTTTATCAAAATTTTAATAAAAACATGTATATAATCATAAGAAAATTCATATATCATTCACGATGAAAAATATTAAAATATACTTTACAAGTAAGAAAATAATTAGATTATTGTTTGTTATTTCTATAATGTCTATTAGTTGTAATAATGTAACAAGAGTTAATCAAAAGCATAATAATGAAAAAATAGTTATAGAAGAAACGGATTTAAAGGAGTCTGATAATTATAAGGGAATTAAAAGTTGTCAAGAAGGATATGATTTAGCTAAAAAAGAAATAAAGATTGGAAAAATAAAATATATATTCGGAAGTATCGGAAGTCGTCAAGAATTACCAAATAGACTAGAAGAATTATATAGTATTGAAATAATAAGATTACAAGGAATAATTACTCGGTCAAACAGATGTTATAATGATGTAATGTACAAAGAAATACAAAGAAAGTATGGAAATGACGCCTTTAATAAAGCAATGAAATAAAAACTATATTTAATCGATTCAAAAGATTGTATAATTGATTATTATAAATTCACCAAAAATTCCAAAGTATCCACACCATCGGCATAATCAGATAATTGAGGTTTTTGAGTTACACCAAATTTAACGGAGTTCTCTATATTTTCATTACTAACAATAACCTGTATTTTATCTTTTTCGGATTTTAATTTAGTTTTTAAATTATCTAAATCGTCATAAACCTCATAAAATAAAGTAGCAATAGGCGAGGAGTAACTTGAATCTTCTTTGAGCATTAAAAAACCGTTTTCTAATAATTTAAAAAGACTCATTAGATAGACTGCTTTATTATAAGTGTAATTATTATCGTATTTAGGATAATTAATAATGTCATTAAATTTGAACATTGCGTTAAAAAATAAATCAAAATTATAATCTTTTGGTACAAACATTTTTGAAACCGAACGACAACCAAGACCAAAATATCTAAAAATATCATCGCCAAGATTCTCTAAATCTTCTTTTGTTTCTTTGCCTGTAATTACTGCAACTGCATTTCGATTTCGCCTAATAATATGCGGATGTTTTCCAAAGTAGTAATCAAAATACCGTGCAGTATTATCACTACCAGTTGCAATAACAGCATCAAAATTTTCAAGTTTCGTTTCTGCAAAATCAATTTTGCCTTTAAAATCAGGCGCAATATGTTCTAAATATTTTGCGATTAAACGTAAAAAATATTTATCGTTTGAAGATTGCTTTACTAGTATATTATTGCCAGAAATAAGAACAGATAAAAAATCATGAAAACCAACTAATGGTATGTTTCCTGCCATGATTACTGCAATAGTCTTATTTTCGATTTTATCTAAATTATACGCAGATAACCATTTTTCTAAATTGGATTTCGTTAAAATGACACTCCAACTTTCTAAAGCAAAAAGTACATTATCATCGGTAAACCAAGAATTACTTTCTTTTGCTCTTTTAATTTGCATTTTAAATGCATCAAAAAATAGTTCATTACCTAATATGTTTTCTTTTAGGACAATATTTTTTCGAGTAAATTGACTTAAAAATCCACCTAATTTATGAAAAGCATTAATACGATTTTCTAATAACATTTGTTGCAAAAATTTAGAATAGTAATTGTATATTTGTGGCAAATTTAAGGATTAAAATGTTATGGCAATAATAATAACGGATGAATGTATAAATTGTGGTGCTTGTGAACCAGAATGTCCAAATAATGCAATTTATGAAGGTGCAGATGATTGGAAATATGCAGACGGAACAACATTAAAAGGTAAATTAGTTTTACCAAGTGGCAAAAGTGTAGATGCAGATGAAACACAAGAAGCAGTAGATGATGAAGTTTACTTTATTGTACCAGATAAATGTACAGAATGTAAAGGTTTTCATGAAGAACCACAATGCGCTGCAGTTTGCCCTGTAGATTGTTGTATACCAGATGATGATAACGTTGAAACGGAAGAAGAGTTATTAGGTAAACAAAAATTTCTGCACAATGAATAATTGTGTATTTGTTTCACGATAAATAATTACGAACAATTATTTTTTTACATACTATTTTTTTGAAAATTTCGTTTTATGAAAAACTTCAAAATGCACAAATTTTTAAAATTATTTATTCTTAGTATTGTCTTTTTTTCTTGTTCAAGCAATGATGACGGAAATAATATAATACCACAAAATATTGTTAAAGCAGTTTATAATCAAGCATATCAAGAAAATTTTGATGCAGATACAATAGGTAGTATTTTATTAAATGCTAACGATGCTTATGTTTTAGTAGATCCATTTTTAGAAAATGTAACGGTAAATATAGCTGCAATAAAAGCAAGAGGTAATGAAGTTGGCGCATATATTAGTATCGGTACTGGCGAAAATTATAGAAATGATTTTGCACAAATGCAACAATATTTAGTTGAAACTCCTTGGGGACAATGGCCAAATGAATTTTTTATAAACAAAACTACCACAGGTATTATAGATTTAATGAAGGCAAGAATCGATAAAATAGCCGATTGGGGTTGTGATTGGGTTGAATTTGATAATATGGATTGGATTTATGATGACGAATTAAGAGAAACCTATGGTTTTGAAGTTACTCAAGTAGAAGGAATTGCTTATTATCAAGAACTTTGTGATTATGTACATTCAAAAAACATGAAATGTATGGCAAAAAATTTAGTTGAAAACGCTTCAAGTTTTGATGGTGTTTTATATGAGTCTTACGATAATGAAAAAAATTGGTGGGATGTTTCTGGTGCACAAAGTTTTGTGAATTCAGGTAAATTAGTAATTATTAATCATTATAATGAAGCAAATTGTGATGCTATTTACAACGAATACAAAGCAATTTATGGAAATAATATTTCTTATATATGCGAAGATCGTAATCTAGAAAAATATGTTCATTATAACGAAAACTAATAATTACATCTAATAAGTATAAAGTAAAGTGATATTTTTTTGCGAACCTAGCGTTAACCTTTGCGAACCTTGCGGTTAAAAAGAAGTTTAAATCACTTTACCATTTAGTATTACAGTATCAATTAAGTTACTTCCAAAAGCGTATGGTATAAAAGCATACGAATTTATATTTTTTGTAATAATTAGATTTGCTTTTTTTCCTTTGGTAATACTTCCATGTGTGGTTTCTAAATTCATGGCGTAAGCACCATTAATAGTTGCTGCGTTTATTGCTTCTTCAGGAGTCATTTTCATTTTTATACAAGCAGTTGCAACCACAAAATTCATATTACCACTTGGTGTAGAACCAGGATTATAATCGGTTGCTAAAGTAATTGGTAAACCAGCATCTATGATTTTTCTTGCAGGTGTATAAGGTATACTTAAAAAATAAGAACAACTTGGTAGTGCAACAGGCATTGTCTCACTATTTTTAAGCGAATTTAAGTCATTATCGGTTAGAATTTCTAAATGATCTAGACTTAAAGCATTATGTTTTACACCAATTTGTACGCCACCAATACTGGTAAATTGGTTGACATGTAACTTAGGTATTAAACCATATTTTTTTCCTTCTAGGATAATTCTTTCAGTTTGCTCTACGTTAAAATAACCAGTTTCGCAGAATACATCTATATAATCTGCTAAATTTTCTGAAGCAATTTTTGGTAACATTTCATTACAGATTAAATCCACATAGGCATTTTTATTTTCTTTATATTTTAAAGGAAAAGCATGTGCACCTAAAAAAGTAGTTTTGATTGAAATATTATAATTTTTTGCTAATTTTTTCGCAACTTTTAGCATTTTAATTTCAGCATCTACCGTTAAACCATAACCTGATTTTATTTCAATACAACCTGTACCTAAAGCAATAACTTCTTCTAACCTTTTGGCAGACTGCTTATATAAATCATCAAAAGAAATTTCTTGTAATTTTTTAGCAGAGTTTAAAATGCCGCCACCTTTATTTGCTATTTCTTCGTAAGATAAACCGTTTATTCTATCTACAAATTCACCTTCTCGATTACCAGCATATACTAAATGTGTATGCGAATCACACCAAGAAGGTAATATAATTTTACCTGTTGCATCTATAGTTTTAGTTGCATTTATTTTTGGTAAATCTTTCATTTTACCAAAATCTAAAATAACATCGTTTTCTATAATTAAAAAAGCATTTTTAATACTTGGCAATATTTTCATTGCTTTACCAGAGATTTTTTTGATAGAAATATCTCTTATTTGTAGTAATTCTTTTATGTTGGTTATTAGTGTAGTCATATTGATTTTATATCTTTGCGTAAAGATACTAAACTATGACTTTGCCAACAAACGAATACCCAAATTATGCAAAACCTTATGTAGATGCAGCATTAAAAACGGATAAGAACATTTTAGATAATTTACAGTTTAGTTTAAATGAATTGTTTGAAGTTTTAGGTGATTTATCTGTTGAAAAACAAAATCATGCATACGCAAATGGTAAATGGACAATAAAAGAATTGATACAACATATTATCGATTCCGAGCGAGTTTTTGCATATCGAGCATTTCGAATTTCAAGAAACGACAAAGAAAACTTATTAGGTTTTGACGAAAATGAATTTATGAACAACGCCAATGTAGAGAATATTGCTTATATAGATTTACTAAAGGAATTTTCTCAAGTAAGAAAATCTACCATTACTTTATATAAAAGTTTTTCGGAAGAAATGTTACTAAAAATTGGCACAGCAAGTGAGCAAACAATTTCGGTTAGAGCATTAGGAGTTTTGCTTTCGGGGCATGTTTTACATCATTTAAATATTATTAAAGAACGTTATTTATAATTATTTTAACCGCAAAAGATTGCAATAAAAAGGATTCGAAATCTAAATTATTTTTTGCGAAATCTGTGTAAATCTGCGTGAAAAACAAATCTAAATCTAAAAATAAAAAGCATAAATTTTAAACTTCTCTTCGGGTGAATAACTAATTGTTGGAGCAGGAATTTTAATAAAATTAACAGCAGAAAAAACGGTTTTCAAAAATTTAGATTTTGTTTTTATTTTAGTCAAATCTACATCTAAACCTAAATAATATTGTCTAAATCGGTTGTCGTTTGGTGTGACGTTTGCAGTAATCATATTTTCTGCGCCATAACCAAAAGCAATATTTAACCATTTAGGAAATTTGCTTTCCTTTTTAAAAGACCAAATATTAGCAGATAACCAATAGGTTTGTCCGTTATAATCTTTTAAAGTGTTTTCTATAAAATTTTCACCTAATAATTCAGGGTTTTGTTTCGCAAAACGAGTTTGATGAAAAGAATATTTTAATTGTATGCGCTGTTCTTTCCAAAGTAATTCTTGACCAATAAGTAAACCAGTACCAGATGCATTTGCGGCAATATCACCAAAAGAAAATCCCCATTCTTTAGAATAACCATCAAACATTTCTACAGTAGATAAAAATACAAACCCAAGCGAAGCACCATAAATTAATTGGTTTTTTCTGCTTTCGCCTGCCCAATCTAGAAGTTCCATACCAACTTTACCAACATAATAAGAAGTCATTATGTGACCAAATTTATCCATTTGTAACCATTCTTGATTGTCATCAACAGAATGTAAACTACTTCTGTCAAAACCAGCATACCATAATTGATTAATACCAACCATAGACAAAACATAAGCAGAACTACCGCCAATAACTAAGGTTTTGCGTTTTTTTAAATCAAGCGTATCGGATTTTTTCCAAAAAGAATGTTGCGCTATTAAATTAGATGCACTAAATATTAAGAATATTACAATGAATCGTTTCATTTAGTTTTAATATCATTTAGAATCCATTCTAATTGTTCGTCTTTATCTATTGTTGTGGTTTCAATATATTTGTCTGGTTTTACGCCATAACCATCTGGAGTTGTTTTGTTAGGAGTTTCTAGATTAGCAATGCCAAAATATAAATGTACTTTTGAATTTGGTAATACTATGTCTGCAAACTGACCAGCAACAGTACTATTATATGCACCACCAGTTTCGTCGCCAACAAAAAAAGCACGGTTGTTTGCTTTTAAATGATTAGAAATAACACTACTTGCAGAAAAACTATTACCATTAATTAATACATAAATTTTCCCCTTATAGTTATGTTCTTTTTTTGGTTTTTTTAATTTTGTAGATAAATTAAAATGCGGTACACCATTAATGTTTTTCACTAAAGGAATTTGTGCAATTTTCACAAGTGGAAATAGTAAAGTGACTGCAGATTTAGTTAAAATAGATTTACTATGAAATAAAGGATACATCCAACTTGAGGCTTTCGTCATTTTAAATGGTGTTACAAAATAATGCTCTTTATCTGTTAGATAACTGTATAAATCGGTAATTTCGCTAAGTCTTCCGCCTAAGTTATCTCGTAAATCAATGATTAAATTTTTTGTTTTAAGAGAGTCTATTTTCTTAAACGTTTCTTTATAGAAATCTTTATAATTTCCGTTATGAAAACCTCTTATTTTTAAATATGCGGTAGTGTTAATTGAATCAGAAATAATAAATTTTAAATTACGTGTATTTTCTTTAGTGTACTTATTGTAACCATATTTTCTTTCCCATTTTTTTCTTGCCTTTGCTTTTTCTTTAATTATTTTCTTTTCAATTTTAGTTATTTTTTTTACTTGAATGGAATCTTTTTTTAATTTTTTCTTTTTCGAATAGGAAAAAAGATATTTATTATAAATACTATCTTTATATTTAAATGTTAATTGAATACTATCTTTTAATCCGTGAGTTCTTATATAATAAGAACCAATACGTTTTCTAGTAATATTAGGTACAAAAGTTGTGTTGTATCCATCGCCTGTATTTAAATATTTAAACGAATTTATTAAATCATTAGTTTTTTCATTATCAATAGCTAAAAGTTCTGAACCAACTAAAGTAGTACTATCTTTTCCGTAGGTTCTTGCAACGATTACTTTATTTTGAACGTTGGTAAAATTAATTGATCTAAAAGGATAAATACGCTTACCTTTTTCTTTAATTTCTGTTTTAGTTTGTTTTTTGTATGATGGAAATACCGAAGTATGACCTTGTTTAATACTAGTTACAACTGGCGTGAATTTTTTATAAAAATCAATACTAGACAAAGGTTTTGTTAAATTGTTTTTTAAAGATTCAAATTTACTATCTAATTTTTCTTTACTAACATATAGATATAAATTAGGATGTAATTTTTTTAACTTTTTATAAGCATAATCCACATCTTGTTTAAGTTCGTCTGGTGAATGTTTTTTTGAAATTTGCGCATTATATTTTTCTACGGAAGAGCAAGAGTTTAATAAGAAAATTATTGTAATTATAATAAATTTAATGTTCTTCATTTTAAAATGGATTTTAATTAATTCTACTGTTGTTTTAAGTACTAATTTTAATTATTTTTAACCCTGCCAGCGTTAATTCATAAGGATATTAATGCTGGCAGGGTTTGTTATACCTATAAAAAATTATTGTCTTATACCTTGTTTATTCTTCTTGGCAATAAACTTTTTTCTATTTAAATTATGCTGTGCTAATGTTTTAGCAAATTCATGATAACCAATTTTGGTTACACTGGCACACATAAAAAAGTACTCGTGCTTTTTAGGGTTTAAAACCGCATCGATAGCAGAAATATCTGGCATGGCGATTAAACTTGGCGGTAATTCTTTTCTTTTATAAGTATTATATGGCGAGTCTTTTATATCCTCAATATTTTTGAAAAGTACACGTCGCATTTCAAAATCTTGTCCATACTTTTGTTTCATCGCAAATATAATTGTTGGATCTGCTTGTAAAGGCCATTTATCTTTATATCTATTTAAATATAAACCTGCAACTATTGGTCTTTCGCTTGTTTTTGCAGTTTCTTTATGCACAATAGACGCAATAGTCATTACTTGTTTTGGTGTTAAGTTTTGTGCTTTTGCTTTTTGTAAACGATCGGCATTCCAAAATTTTTGATATTCGTTATACATTTTATCTCTAAATTTTTCTGCTGAAGTATTCCAGTATAACTGATAAGAATTTGGTATATAAATACCAAGAGATTGTTTTTGAGTAAAATCAATTTTAGTTAAAAAATCTTTGTTTGTAAATGCTTGTAATAATTGTGTTGAATCGGCTTCAATTTGTTTTGCAATTCTGCCTGCTAATTTTTCTAAAGTACCTTGATTGTTAAACGCTAGTTTTATTGGTGTTTGTCTACCACTACGCAATAAGTTTACCAAATCATTATTAGACATGCCTTTTTTGATTTGGTATTTTCCTGCTTTTGGATTTTTAAACTTTTTTAAATCAGCAACCCAATTAAAAGACTCAGTATCCTTTAAATAAGGTTTTAAGATAGTGAGTAAATCCGATTGTTCAGCATTGGTTTTAATATATATAGCATCGGTTTTTATAGCATTTGAAGTGTATATGTTTTTATAAAAACCATAACCAATAAATCCAATTATTAATAAGATCATTACAATTAATACTAAAATTATCTTCTTTTTACTCATTTGTTTTATTATTTATTAATTGAAATAAAATTTCATCTTTAAAATTATTGTCTGTATAAACCCAATCTTTTTTCACACCAATTTTTTCAAATTTATGTGAATTAAAAAGCGCGATACTATTTTTGTTATCACTGGTAATATTAGCATATATTTGGTGTAATTGCAAAGTTTTAAAAGCATATTTTATAAATAAAGTTAAACTTTCGCTTGCAAATCCTTTTTGCTGAAATTCTTTTATAATAAGGATGCCAATTCCTGCTCTTTTATGTTGCGGATTAAAATTGAATAAATCTATCATACCAATAGGTTGATTTTGATGTTCCACAATTAAACGCAATTGCTTTGCTTCGTAAATATCTTGATGCGAATTCGCAATATATTGGGTTAAAATATATTTTGAAAAAGGGATTTGTGTACTACTAACTTCCCAGAAATTACTGTTATTTTCTGTTTGAAATAGAAACTCCAAATCTTCGGGTTCTAAAGCTCTTAATTTTATGTTTTTAGATTCTAATTTCAAGTTTTATATATTTTATTTTTTTATT
>JAMONN010000266.1 GCA_027065775.1 Flavobacteriaceae bacterium
CAATATGATAATCACATTTATATATCACATGTGATAACTTTCTATATTTACTCATAGTTGCAAAGATAGGCAAAGCCCTCAGAACATGACCACCTGCAAAGCAGGTGGTTTTTTAAGTTGAAATAAAGTAAAGTAAAGACGTTTTGGCAAAACGTCTTTACTATGCAAAACGTCTTTACTACCAAAACGTCTTTGCGTTATTCTTGCAAAATCAGTCAGGGTTTCACTTTGAGTGAAACCCAGACTTTAAAATTTTTTATTCAGTAAGAACTACGATATATAAATTAATTTTATTTATTTCATGTTAGTAACACTCTCTTTTTTAGGATATTTAACCGAATAAACTAGTCTTTTTTTAACCGTTTCTTGTGGTTGCAATTTTAATTTCCAAAGTAATTTACCTATTTCTTTATCATAATTTGCATTGCTATTTTCTAGTAATTCTACGCTAATTAATTTATTTTGAGAAACAGGAATTTGATCTAAAATTTCAATTTCTATCGGAATTGTTTTTTTATTTTTAACTAAAATATCATATCCAAAAGTTTCTTTTTTATTGCTACCGATAAATTTAGAAGATTGGTATTCTTTTATTGGTTTTCTTGTTACTTGAATTCCGTTATCTCTTCCCATAGAAATAAGTAAAGTATCTGTAGTAACCTGTGAATTAATATATGTTTTACCAATATATGCACCTTCAAAAAAGATATTTGCTTCACCATTTTCTAGATTATATTTACCCCAATCTTTTACTTTCGCTAACAAAAAAGCATTTGTAGATAATTTAGGTACAGCATGATACATATATTTGGTTTCTAAGTCGTAATTTTTTAATGCAATTAAATTTTCTTTGCCGTCGCTTTTAATACTTTGTGTATTCGCTATTTTAAATTCAATATTTATTTGATTGGTTGTAACACTTGCATTATAGTTAAAACCGTCTTTTTCTTTTTTATCTATCGCAACTCCTTCCATCATATTTGAAATACCATAACCTAATGCTCTCTTTTCTTTTTTTCTTCCTTGAGCAACTATTACAACCTCATTTAAAGTATCTTCATTTTCATAATACCTATTAGAATAGATTTGAGAATAAAGCGGACTTAAAATAGGTCTATTATTATTCTGCATTGGGTTACCAGTAGAAACAACCATAATTACATTAGACCAATTTAAACCAGTATTTTGATACACATTTGCTTTATAATTTAGTTGTACATTTTTGGTAATACCCGAAGAACGTAAATCATATAACGGATTCCAACCTGCATTATTTACAATATAAGTACATTTTAAATTAGTATTTATTGGTGTTTTGGAAGCGATTTTTAATATAATATTTCCTGTAGGTTTGTTAAATGAAGCATTCTTTTCATTTAACTGATTTTGAATTTTAGTTTTTTGTTTTAAAATCTCTTTTTCCTGCTTTTTTATTGTTCTTAATTCGGCTCTGATTTCTAAAGATTTGGCTCTATAAGCATTACTTAATTCAATTACTTGACTTGGTGTAAAACCGTTTTTACTTTCGCCAAACGCTTGATTTTTATTTAATATGTCTTGCATACCATTAAGAGATTCTCTTTGGTCGGTTAAAACATAAAGTTCATCATCTAAATTTGTTAATTGTTCTTTTAGTTTTTTAATTTCAGGATTGTTTGTATTTGTTTTTAAATAATTTAATTCATATTTAGCAGAAAGCAACGTGATATCATCATTATTAACTTCTACTTGCAAACTTGATGGATTTATACTAGTTGAAATTCCGTTTAATACAATTTCTTGTGTTCCTGCAATAAGTTTGGTATTCACAATACGTGTGATTTCTGCATTCTGTTTAAAAACCGTAACGGAATTGATAGTAGAATTAATGCCACTTTGTGCAAAAAGATTAAAATTGAATGCTAATAATAAAAGGATTACTAATTTTTTCATGATTGTAAGTTTTAAATTCCATACAAACCTATAACCAATTACTATTTTACAAAAGTATAAATGAGGGAACGTCTTGTTTCAATGAGGGAATTTACTTTCTGACTTAGTTTAAACCAAAATTCTAACTTATGTTTTAATGAATATTTCGTAAATTCGCAAAAAATTAAACATATGAAACTCATTAAATACAGTATTTTTGTTTTAGGATTCCTTTTTTTATCAGCATGTGTAGACTCTGAAATAACAGTGCCTTTTGTTGAAAACGAACAGGAAATAGAAGAACCTACAAATATAGATTTATCCGATAATTTTGGTTTAGATATCACTCGTTCTTTTATTGGTAATATTATTGATATTAATAATAATCCTGTAGAAAATGTAGAAATAAAAATTGGTTCAAAAACAGCAACAACCGACAATAATGGTGTGTTTATTATTAATAACGCTAGTGTTTTTGAAAAATTCGCTTACGTTGTTGCTAATAAATCGGGTTACGTTCATGGTTCAAGAACTTTAGTACCTACAGATGGCGTTAATAAAGTAACCATAATGTTGTTAGAGGAAAACATAATCGACACTACACAAAGTGGCATCATAACTACTATTAGTTTATCTAATGGTGCAACCGTTAAATTAAATGGCGATTATAAAGACGAAAACGGAAACGCATACACAGGTTCTGTAGATGTGATTTTACATCATTTAGATCCTGCAGATGATAATATGTTTAACCAAATGCCAGGTATGTTATATGCAGCAACCACTAATAACGAAGAAGTAATGTTGGAGTCTTTTGGTATGCTTGCTATAGAATTACGTGGTAGTAATGGCGAAGATTTGAATATTGCGAATGATTCTACTGCTGAAATTACCATTCCGTTAGATAGTGCTTTATTAGCAGATGCACCAAGCACCATACCGCTTTGGTATTTTGATGAAGTAAGAGGTTATTGGATTGAAGATGGCCAAGCAATCTTGCAAGGCGATAAATATGTGGGTACAGTTACACATTTTTCTTTTTGGAATGTTGATATTTGGGTACCAACAGTTTCTTTATGTATTAATGTTACAGATGAAAACGGAAACCCTATTGCTAATCAATTAATAACATTACACAATCCTGATTTAACCTATCCAACATCTAGTGGTATTACTAATGAAAATGGTCAAGTTTGTGGTTTAATACCATTAGACATGTCACTTCTTTTAAATGCTATTAGTTATGATATTTGCGGAAACAATCCTATTTTAACAACTAACATTGGACCTTTTTCTACGGATGTTGAAGTTGATATCGTCATAACAACATCTTCGGATATAATCTCAGAATCTGTAATTGGTAACTTTACGAATTGTGACGGAAATGCAATAACAAACGGTTATATTATTTTAAATTATGGAAATAATACATTCTTTGATACGGTAAATGATGGGATTTTTGAGATTAATTTGTTTAGATGTAATGATGAAAATACTTTTTCTTTAGAAGCAATAGATCTTATTAATTTTCAATCCTCAGGCGAAATAAATTATACTTTTAATACGCCATCAACCGATTTAGGAAACATTAGTTCTTGTAATGATATTGAAGAATTTATTCAATATACAATTGATGATGGTATTGAAGAGTTTTTAGCGATTACAAATATTACCGCTTCTTTTGTAGAAAACGACCCTACCAACCCTACATCTTTACCAACAATTACAATATACACCAATAGTCAAGATTGTTTTTATTTAGAAGGAAGACTGTATCAATCGCCATATATTGGTGTTTATGATGCTCCCGTAGATTCTAATAATGACGATAGTATTTGGGACGAAGTTGGTTTTTATATTGGCGAATGTATAGGTATGTCAACAACTAACGATAATGTAATTTATAACTTAACAAATTTAGGCGAAATAGGTGAATACATAGACATTAATTTCGCTGGAGATTACGAAGATTTTAATGGTAATCCACATACAATTACAGGTGTAATTCACGTAATAAGAGATAATTAAAAATGAGTTTATTCAGCAAACTATTCGCAAAGCAAGAAGATGCGTATTCCGATTTTAATTGGTTTCCGTTATTAGAATTATCACAATTAGGTGAAATTTTAGAAGCATCAAAAAACAAAACGCAAGTTATCTTTAAACACAGTACACGTTGTGGTGTTAGTAGAGGCGTTATAAAACAATTTGAAAAACAAACAATCTCTGAAAACACGGATTTCTATTTTTTAGATTTAATTGCTTTTAGAGAAATTTCAAATACAATTGCTCAAAAATTTGGTGTGCAACATCAATCACCTCAACTTATAGTAATAAAAAACAAAAAAGCAATAGCAAACGCATCACATCATTCCATTTTAGATATGGATTTAAACAATATATAAACTAAAATCTGCGGAATCTGCGAGAATCTGCCTGCAAAAACATGAACTATATTCAACAAGCATATAAAGGATTAAACGATTGGTGGCGTTATTTAATAACCATAATTATTGTTTTTATAGGTTGGCAAATACTTGGCGCTATTCCGTTAATAGTTGTGGCGATTACGCATAGTAAAGACATGAACGCTTTTATGCGTGCAGGCGAAGATAATTTTATGAGTTTAGGTATTGATTCAAATTTATTTTTATTCCTAATGCTCTTTATGTTTATTGTTGGTTTAGTTTTTCTTTTTATTGGCGTTAAATCTATTCATAAAAGAAGTATTACTACCTTAATAACAAGTAGAAAAAAAATGGATTGGAAACGAGTTTTCTTTGCCTTCTTTTTATGGTTTTTTGTTGGTATTACCATGCTAGTAATCGGTTATTTTTCTGGCGGATCCGAAACCATGACTTTTAATTTTAAACCAATGCCATTTTTATTATTAGTAGTTGTTTCCTTTTTATTTATGCCTTTACAAACCAGTTTTGAAGAGTTGTTATTTAGAGGTTATTTCATGCAAGGTTTAGGGATTTCTACAATTAATAAAAAATTTCCTTTTATATTTGTTTATTCAATGATAAGTATATTTGGTTTGATTTATTTTTATCAATCATTAAGTGGTCTTATTATCACAGGAATACTGATTTTATTAATTACTTTTTTATCATTATTATTAAACTCACAATTAGTTAATAATCTAATAAAGAGCAAATTATATTTGAAATTACATTCATTATTGAACTCATTTATAGTTCCATTATTACTAACTTCCGTAGCATTTGGTTTATTACACGGCATGAATCCCGAAGTAGAAAAACTAGGTTATATTGTAATGGTATTTTATATTGGCACA
>JAMONN010000267.1 GCA_027065775.1 Flavobacteriaceae bacterium
CTTAAATGTTCTAAGGAAACTGCTAATGCTAAAAATTCACCTAGAGAGTCCCAACGTAAATGACCTTCGGTAACAAATTGTTGTACATGTTTAGGAGCAGAACCACCAGCACCAGTTTCAAATAAACCGCCGCCATTCATTAAAGGAACAATAGATAACATTTTTGCAGATGTTCCTAATTCTAAAATAGGGAATAGATCTGTTAAATAATCACGTAAAACGTTACCAGTTACCGAGATTGTATCTTTACCATCTTTAATTCGGTCTAATGTAAAATGTGTTGCTTCTTCGGTTGACATAATTTGGATGTCTAAACCATTTGTATCATAATTAGGTAAATAAGTGTTTACTTTTTTGATGATCTCTGCATCATGTGCACGATTTTTATCTAACCAGAAAATTGCAGGCATTTTTGTTGCTCTAGCTCTTGTAACGGCTAATTTAATCCAATCTTGAATTGGCAAGTCTTTTACTTGGCACATACGCCAGATATCGCCTTGCTCTACATGATGTACTATTAAAATATCATCCGATTCATCGATAACATAAACTTTTCCGCTATTAGCGATTTCAAAAGTTTTATCATGCGAACCATATTCTTCTGCTTTTTGCGCCATCAAACCAACATTTGGTACAGTTCCCATTGTAGTAGGATCAAAAGCGCCATGTTTTTTACAGAAATCAATTGTTACAGCATATAAACCAGCATAACTACTATCTGGAATAATTGCTTTTGTGTCTTGCTGTTCACCTTCTTTATTCCACATTTGGCCAGAAGTTCTAATCATTGCAGGCATAGAAGCGTCAATAATTACGTCGCTTGGCACGTGTAAATTGGTGATACCTTTATCGGAATTTACCATTGCTATATCTGCACCTTTGTCGAAAGCAGTCGTGATATCTTGTTCAATTTCATTTTTTTTATCGGCAGATAATTCATTTAAATTATTTAATAAATTACCGAAACCATTATTTACATTTACACCTATTTTATTAAAAGTATCTTGATGTTTTGTGAATAAATCGGCAAAATAAGTTCTTACAGCATGACCAAAAATAATTGGATCTGAAACTTTCATCATCGTTGCTTTCATATGTAAAGACATTAAAACACCTTGTTTTTTAGCATCTTTCATTTCAGTATCTAAAAAACCTAATAATGCTTTTTTACTTAATACCGAAGCATCGATAATTTCGCCATCTAATAATGGAAAACTTTCTTTTAATATTGTTTTATTTCCTTGTGCGTCTACATGCTCAATTCTAATATTTGTTGCTTTATTAATTGTAATTGACTTTTCGTTGTGAAAGAAATCACCTTCGGTCATTGTAGCAACATGCGTTTTAGAGTCGGAAGACCATTTGCCCATTCTATGTGGGTTTTTTCTAGCAAAATTCTTAACTGCTTTTGGTGCTCTACGATCTGAATTCCCTTCACGTAAAACAGGATTCACTGCTGAACCTTTTGCTTTTCCGTAACGTTTTAAAATTGCTTTATCTTGGTCGTTATTTATTTCTTCAGGATAATCTGGTATTGCAAAACCTTTATCTTGTAATTCTTTTATTGCTGCTTTTAATTGTGGTACAGAAGCCGAAATATTAGGTAATTTTATAATGTTTGCTTCTGGTTGTTTTGCTAAGTTACCTAATTCATTTAATGCATCATTTACTTTTTGTTCATCGGTAAGAAAATCAGAGAAAATTGCTAAAATTCTTGTAGAAAGCGAAATATCTTTTGTTTCGATATCTATATTTGCAGTTGCTGTAAATGCTTTAACAATAGGTAGAAATGAACGTGTTGCTAAAGATGGCGCTTCGTCTGTTTTAGTGTAATATATTTTAGGATTATTTGACATAATATGTGTTGTTTTCTGATTTTTTACGTCTACAAATATACTAAACCGTTAAGTTTTTACGGATAATAAAATCATAATAATTTGTGTCATAAATTTAGAATATCAGAATATATATTGTTGATAATTAATTATTGTTAATAAAAATAGAAGAATCCACTATGATAATGTATTATAATTATTACTTTCGTAGTTAAGTAATTATAATATTAATTTGGTATTATATTTGAATTAATAAAATTACACACAACTAAATTAAGGGGAAAAATGTTAAAAATCAAATTGGTAATTTTAATTACTATATTACTTGTCGCAGATACTATTGCTCAAAACAAAAATGAATTTATAAGCGATCAAGGTGTCGTTATAACTTATAAATTAGATTTGTTATTAAACGGAAAACGAAAAGATAAATACAAATTAACAATTAAGACAATAAATCCGATGGAAACGGATTTATTTTATGCTGTAAAATTGCATAAAAATGATCAAAGAAAATGGATTCCGTCTGTTGTACCTATGGAAAGGAGTTTTGCTAAAATTAAAGTAAAAAACTCTTTAGGTTGGTTTGGTGATGGCGTACCGCTAATTGGTGATAAAACAAATATTAGATTAGAGAATGACTATATTCTATTTAAATTAGAAAAAGACAAAGAATATTCATACGATTTATTCTTTAAGGTTAAATCAAATTCTAAACCAATAATAAACAACTCCTTTTTAAAATATTTGTTGATTAAAGATAAATTTGATTTAGAATTTAATTCTAAAATGATAGATGGAAAATACATGTCTTCTTGCGATGCAATACTAATTGACTTACATTTCAGAAATTCTAAAAAGAAAGGCGATTATCTGGTTCAAGTAGTTAATGGAAAAGAATATGTTTGGTTAAGACGTAATATCGCTACTTTTACAAGAGAAGATGATTCTGAATATTGGTTGACTTTCGATAAAAGGAAAATGAGATTTTCATATTCTTCGCCTGATGGAACAATTTGTAAATGGAATAAAGAATATATTTAATTACTTAAAAATTTGTCCCGTCCTAATATAGTGTTACACTAAACACTATTTATTTATGGGATTACCAGATTCAAATTACAAAAAGCGTACACAAAAAGATTACAGTTTAAGTTTAAAATTGCAGATTGTTCAAGAGATTGAACAAGGATTATTAACAACTACGGGAACTTTAAACAAGTATGGAGTTCAAGCGGGATCTACCATTAGAACTTGGTTAAAAAAATATGGTAACTTTATTTAGAGGAGAAAAACGAATTAACCCTGATATGTTTTAATCACAAAAATAACATTAATCCCCAACTTTTATATGTGACCCGCAATTATTAAGACATTAACAGTTGCTAAAAACACAAATAAAGTTAATGTAAATACCAAATCATGGCAATCAGGTATTTACTTTGTGAGTTTACTAAGCAATAACAAATTAGTGAAAACAGTTAAAGTAGTGATTAAATAAAATTTAATAACGCCACAAATATAAGAATATACTATTATTATATTTGTGGCAATTTTATAATGTTGTGCTCAAAATATAAGTTTAAAAGAACGCTTTAGATTAAAGAATCAATCCAATACCAAAAAGTACAGCAAACAAAAAAGTGCTCAATGCTAACTTTTTAAGTTCTGGATCTAAATCTACTGGTTTGTTATTTTTTATTACAAATATTAAATGTTTTAGAATAGGTAAATAAGCAATTAAAAATAATAATTGTTTTGGGTTTTTGAAGTTTAAGAATGTATAAATAGTCACAAATATAAAACTTAGAATGAGTATTATGTAATGGTAATTTTTTGCTTTTTTGCTTCCCATTTTTACGACTAAAGTGTTTTTGTTGGCATTTTTGTCGTTTTCAATATCTCTCATATTATTCAAATTTAATACACCTGTACTTAATAAACCTATAGTAATTGCTGGTAAAAAAATAGTATAATCTAATTGTTTGGTATATAAAAAATAAGTACCACAAACACTTAAAACACCAAAAAAAAGAAATACGAAAATATCACCTAAACCAGAATAACCGTAAGCATTTTTACCCATAGTGTATTTAATTGCTGCAGCAATACTTGCAATACCTAATATTAAAAATGTAGCGGAATAGATAAAATGACTACTGCCAAAAGCAACGAAAATTAAAAATAATGCGAGAATAAAGGTAATGATTCCTGTAATGATAATAGCAGTTAACATTTGCTTTGGACTAATTAGACCACTTTGCAATGCTCTTTCTGGACCAATTCTGTCTTTATTATCAGTACCTTTTACACCATCGCCATAATCGTTTGCAAAATTGGATAATACTTGAAAACCAATAGTTGTTAATAATGCAAAAATTAAGATTTTTAAATCAAAATAACCTTTAGATGTCGCAATAAAACTACCAACAATAATTCCAGAAATCGATAAAGGTAATGTTCTTAGTCTTGCTGCTTTTAAGTAATGTTTAAACATTAAAATATTCTTTTTTTGGACTACTCACACCGTGACTTTGAGTCACGGTGTGAGTAATTTTTTAATTATTTTTTTAAAAACCCCATTAGTTTATTTATAAGAAATATTATTGTCATAATAAATTAGAATTTAACCTTTATTGTAAGTATTCCGTTTCATTACTTAAGGCTAATGCGTCATATATTTCTATTTGTTTTCCGAAAGAGTTTGCGATGATAAAGCAGTCGCTAAAACCTAGTTTTTTTAAACGGTATTTTAATGTAAGCGCTTCATTATAGGTTATAAAATTACCTATAGAAAATTTAGTGTAACCATCTTTTGAAAACTCTTTTAAATTCATTAAATTATTAGAAGTAAGTTTAAAATTCTGAAACGCACCTAATTGAACATTATAAATTATCTCTTGACTATCTAAAGTTAATTTATTAATAATGTCATCTTTCACATCATTTATCTGAAAATTCTGATAAAAATCTTTATAAAAACGAATAGAATCCTTACGTACTTTAATGAATTTTTCACCAGTATTAAAGATCATACTTGAGTTTTTTATTTTAAAGAAGTATAACCAGATAGAACTTCCTAAAAATAATAAAGTTAAAATTCCTAAAATTGCTTTGTGTTTTTTTAGTTTTTTAATTTTAGACTTATCACTGTTATTTTCTAGAAGCTTTTGAGTTTCTCTAATTTGAGATTCTAGTTTGTTTAATTCTTCAATACTATCTAATTCCATTAAATTTAATTTTGAGGGGTTTTTTATTGAAATAGTACTTTATAATCCATTAGCGTTTGCAATTAATTCTGCAATATCTAAAACTGCCACTTGATTTTCTTTTTCTTTTGCTT
>JAMONN010000268.1 GCA_027065775.1 Flavobacteriaceae bacterium
CAATTAGACCAATCAATACTGACGCTGTTATTTTCCACCATTTAGCAATAGTTCTTGAATTCCATAATGCATATAAACCAATTGGAAAAAACAGTACTAAAAGTAAATGTGTTATAAATTTATTGTCATACCATTTCTTTTTGTATTGAGTTTCTTCCATGTTTATTTGAACTGGATTGCTATTTGAATATTCAGATTTTTGATTTTGTTTTTCGGTAGTATTTATTTGTTTTTCATTTTGTGAAGAAAGTATTTTAGAAGTAGCGGAAAGTATTAGTTCAATATTTTTTCTATTCTTACCTAAATCCATTGTTCCTCCAAACATTACACCTGTTTTAGGAGTAGAAATGATTTTAACTTTTGTTCTGTTTTCGGTTATTTCAGATAATAAAATTGGTATATTTTCACCCCAACTCATTAAACTAACACTTGCTTTAACGACTATTCTTCCTTGTAATTTATCTGCAGTATCAATTCCCATACCTTTAACCATTGGTATTGCTTTGGTTATTGCATTAAATACCGTTTCCTTATTAAACGGAAATTCACTTTCTCCTTGATGGTCTACAAAACTCATTATTTATTATTTTTTACGTAAACCTACTTCTGTTTTAAGTCTTTTTTCAGTTTGTTCCGACTTTTTTTTCTAATTATCTCTAACGTGTGAATTTAAATTTTTTATAATCTTTGTAAAACAAAATGATTTTTGAAACTAACAATTAGTCAGTAATAACTATATTTTTGTTATCAGTAGTTTTTATTCAAGGAAACATTGCTATTAAAATAATTGCACCTATTATTGCTAGGATAACCATACATCCAATGTTTAATGTTTGTAGAAAGCAACCTTCTTTGTTTTTTACTTTTGTTTGAGTATTACTTATTTCGTTATTGTTTATTGGAAAGGCACATTTAGGACAATTTGATGCTTTATCTGATATTTGAGTTCCACATTCAGGGCAATTAATTAGAGACATTTATTATTTTGAGTTAATAATTAAATTTTAAGTGTTAATTTTGATTACATTCTTTTGCAATTTATTAACGTCATGTTATTTAGTTTTTTTAATCGTTTTTCGAGTTTAATTCCCTGACGCTCTGCGTCGAAATGAAAAAGAGAATTCCTATTTGATACCTCGATGGCTCTGCCTCGAGGTTATTCATTGTAAGACAAACTTTTGTTTATTTCTTCTTTAGTTACACTAAATTTTACAAATAAATCAATTTTCATATTTTAGATTTTAATTCATTAATCTTTATTTTTGCTTTTGCAAAAGCATCCTCAATAACGGTTATGTCGTTTATAAATACTGTATTTCCTGAGCCGTATTTTTCAAGAACTAAATACCATTTTAGTTTTCCTTTTTGCACATAATATCCCAATTGGAAACCATCATCAGTAATAAATTTATTTTCTAAATAATCTGGGTTAAGTGTTTTATCTATTTTAGAATTAGATTTTAAAGTCTGAATTGCTTTTATTATTTCAAGTAAATCTTCATGAGCAATAGAAGCGGTTTTTGTATCATATTTTCCTTTATAAGATATTTGATAAAAATATCCTACTTCACTTCCGCTAATTAATTTTCTTATTTTTGTTTCGGCTATTCCATAATTAATTTTAAGGTTAGGTAACGAATAGTCAATAAATTTTATGATTACTCCTGTTTTAGAAGCAAACTCCTCCATTTTTGAATTTTCTTTCTTTGTTTCTTGTCCAAATATATTTGACGTTAGTAAAATTATTACACTTATTGTTAAGACTAGTTTGTTCATAGTTAATTTGTTTTTAAAAGAGTAATATTTAATTACAAAGACTTCGAGGTACGTATTGCTTGTTTCCTTTGGAGTTATAGTAATAACATCCTCCTCTTGACCCTCGATGATATGTTCTTCCAGATTTTCTCTTCTTTTTTGTTGGAGAAATATAATAATTTGTTAGACTGCTAGATTTTGAATTAGGTTTTTTATAATTGATTTTTTTAAGATTATTCATAGTCACTTCAAGAGTTTTAATTCTTTTTTCTAGACTATCAATTTTTAGGTTAAGTTCAGTTATTTTTTTCTTGCACTCAATATCTTCTTGTGAAAAAACAGTTAGAGAACATAAAAAAAGTATAATGATTAGTTTTTTCATCTTTCTTTGTTAGATTGAGATAAAACAGATGCAGCAAGTTGTTTTGTTTCTTTATTGTATTTTTTACTTTTTAAAACCATTGATGCTTTGTCTTCCATTTTGCTACCTGTTTGGTTGCTTTTTTGTTTTTGAGAAAGTGCAGAACCAGCTAATTCTTTAGCAATTTTTGAAGAATTTTTATCTTTAAGTGTTTTAGAAGCTAGTGAAGCAATCTTTTTTGATGTTTTTTTAATGTTTTTTTTCATAGCAATTTTCCCTTTTTTTATTTAACTAGTGTGACAATCATTTGAACAATAATAGCAACCATTACATTGAGAATATGTTTTTTTAGCTTCTTTTGCAGCACCTTTACAATTACTAAACTTACCTAAATAAGTTCGGTTTTCTCTTTTGGGTAACCAACTACATCCTTCTTTATGAACCTCGTGATCTCCATTGTTTTGTGCATTATTGTTTACGTAATATTTTTTCATATTTTTTTATTTAAAGTATTATTTTATCTATTACTCATCCATCAATTCTGAAACTTTATCCAAGATTTTTTGCCAAGTTTGTTTTGTAACTGTGCTACCTGTACTTAAATCTCCTTGCTCATCTTCAATATTTAAAATTCTTAATATTTCTTTTGCTATTTCTTGTTTTTTCATAATTTTTAGTTTCAATACCACAAACATAAACCACCTAAAAAACAATACCTTACGGAAATCCGTATTTAAAGAAAATAAATAAAATTATTAGAATTTTAGTTAATTGAAAAGACCTCACAGGTTTTTAAAATCGGTGAGGTCTAAATTATTTGCAGCAGAAAAATCAATACAACTTATATTAATCCTAAATCTTTAAAAATACTCACTAAATGAATAGCATTTTTTGCCTTAAATTGTATTTTTAAAATATTTAAATGTTTCTCTATTGAACTTAAACTATTAGGATAGATTTTCTGTTTTTTAAGGTATTCGCTTATTTCACTTTGCAATAAACCTTTGGATAAAAATTTCACTAAATCAATATCATAGTCATCAATTTCTAAATTAGATTTTGGTTCTAATGCTAATTTAACTTTTGTAGATAAATAGGCTTTGTTTTGATATACTTCTTCAATTGCTTTAGTTAATTCTTTGGCGTCATATCTGTCTTTGCATACGTAACCATTAATGTTGTAGGTTTGTATTAAAGATCTTACTTTTTGAAGCCTATCATCAACCGAAAACACAATAATTTTTAATGTTGGTTGAATTACTTTTGCAATTGCAATAAGGTCTTCGCCAGAAACATATTTTTGATTGCGATGGTCTGCATTAAAGGATAAATCGGTTATTAATAATTCAAAAGGCTCTGCGTCATGCAAGGCTTTTTTTAATCTTAGTTCTGCATCATCACAATATTTAACAGTAGTAATATTGGTAATGTTTAATTCTTTGAGTGTAGTTACAACACCTTTATTTACAATATCAAAATCTTCGGCAATTAAAACTTTTTTAAACATTATTATATTGTTATTTTTACTTCAAATCCTTTATTAATTTGAGATTCAAAAGTAATACTTCCGTTAACAGATTGAATACGGTTTTCCGTATTTTGTAAGCCTGTATTTTTATTTATTTTACAACCAATACCATTGTCTTTATAGTTAATATGAATTTTTTGGTTTTTCTTATTAAATGTTATCACAGTAGCCGAGGCTTTACTATGTTTTTTCATATTGGTCATTAATTCTTGTAAGACTCTATAAATAGTTGTTTTTTTTAGTTTACTTACTTTAGACCAATCCATTTTGTTTAAGTTTCTTGTAATAACGTTTACTTTATCATTTTTGTAACTCGTTAATAAATCTTGTAAAATTGTGCTAAAATCTCCCGAAAAATTGATAATACTATTCTCTTTAGAGATGTCTCTTGTTTTATTGTAAACACGTTCTAAATCATCTAAGATTTCAATATTTTGATTTTCATTTGTTTGTAATTTTGTTATAATACCATAAACATCATTGGCAACTT
>JAMONN010000269.1 GCA_027065775.1 Flavobacteriaceae bacterium
AACACTAAAATAAGTGAAAATATTTACATGACAAAACACTGTGCTAACTATTATACACAGTGGATTGTCTTAAATTTTTTAATAAAGTTTTGCGGATTTAAGGGAAAACAAGAAGTCATTAATTCAAACAAATTAATAAATATTGTCGGAGGTGTTTCTACTTCTTCTTCAGAAATTTTAAGTGACGGTAATGGTAATTGCCAACAAGTAGATAAAGTAGATGAGTTTGAAGATTGTAATGGTGATGGCATTTGGAATGATGGGGAGTCCGGCACAATTAGTTCGACAGTAGTGCAAGTTGCGTGTAAATAATAACAAATTAAAAAATATATTAATTATGAAAACAATTAAACAATTTATTCAAAATGAATCCGAAATTATCGAAAACAAGTTAAGTCATAACATTTTTGGAGGAGATCCTCCCGGAGGTTTTTCAAGTTGGTCAACAGTAAGTGAAGCAGGTTGCATAACTACAAATGAAGATTGGTTTGATGATGCAAACGGAGACGGTGTAAGAAACCCTAATGAAGCTGGAGGGATTGAAACAACGGTTACGTGTGTGCCTTGTGCGGTAGCATAACTGATATTTAAATAATTAAAATTTAACTCAGTAAGTAAATTTACTGAGTTTTTTCTGATGATTTATATTATTACTGAAAATTCAGACTCCTCTACAGATAAAGTATTATCATACCTTATTGGAAATATTGATTTTGTAAGAATCAATAATGACAGATTTACCAAAATATCATATAAAATTAGTAATAACGAAATTATTATTAAAATTGATAAAAAGAAACTTAATTTAACAGATAAAATTTGGATAAGGAGAGCAAGATTTTCATTTTTCCCAAATTTTAATATTGACAGTGTAATCAATAATTATTTATCAAAAGAAGAAAATTCAATAAATAAATCTTTAGAATTATTTTTAAAAGATAATTATGACCTTACTGGTTCATATTTAAAAGAGGTAGAAAATTATAAATTAACAAATTTAGTAATTGCTAGGAATTGTGGTTTTAAAATACCAAATAGTTTAATAACTACCTCTAAAAAGGATATTTTATTATTCTATAAAAAATATAAAAATATAATTACAAAAGACATAAGGTATTCCCCAACTCTTAAATATAAAGATTATATATATACTTCTAACGGAACATTAAAAGTGCAAAAAAAAGATTTAAATAAATTAAAAAAATCTTTTTTTCCTATTTTTTTTCAACAAGAAATTAAAAAACAAATTGAAATAAGAGTTTTTATTTTTAAAAAAAAAGTATTTTCAATGGCAATTTTCTCACAAAGTTCAAAAACAACTAGTTTAGATTATAGAAATTACGATAAAAAGAACCCTAATAGATTAGTTCCTTTTAATTTACCAAAACAAATGAAAAATAAAATTTTAAAGTTTATGAAATTAATTGATTTAAATACAGGGTCTATAGATTTAATTTTAGACCCAAAAGGAGATTATTATTTTTTAGAAATTAATCCTCAAGGGCAATATGATTGGTTATCAGAAAATTGTAATTATTATATTGAACAAACAATTGCCAAATATTTAATGAAATGAAAAAAAACAAATCAATATTGCCAATTACATTGCAAAAACTAAATAGATACAATAGAAATGGAATAAAGAAGCAAAAAAATATTATTACAGTTAATAAAATGAATAGTGATATGGTTACACCAGAAAAATTTTATAAGCCTATTTCTAAAATAATAAATCTCACTAATTTAATATGAAGGACGACCCTAAGGTGTTTTTTAAATTATATGCTAATTGCATACCGGTTAAAGGAGCAAAAAGAAGTGTTGTATGTGATTTACAACTGCAAAAAATGTTTCTCATTCCAAATGATTTATGTGAAATATTAAATAATCAAATTAATAAAAATGTGGTTTCCATAAAAAAAAAATATAATAATAAATACAATATTATTATTGATGAGTATTTTGAATATTTAGTCAGTATGAAATTAGGTTTTTTTACTCAATCTCCAGACTTATATCCTGAATTAAGTACAAAATGGCATTATCCATTAAAAATTAGCAATGCTATTATTGATATAAATTTAAATAAAAAAAATAATCTTTATAAAATCTTATTGCAACTTGAAGATCTTAATTGTAAGCACTTACAAATAAGATTTTTTTCAAAAATAAATATTAATTATATTATTGAAATAATGGATTTTTTTAAGGATAATAATTCGATAATTCAAGACATACATCTTGTGTTTGAATTTAGTAATATACCTATGAAAACTTATGAAAGACAAATCTTCAAATACCCTAGGCTTTCCTCATTATCGATTTTTAACTCCCCAAGTAACAAGCATATTGATGTTAGACATAATTTAGGTTATATTATTTATACAAAACAAAAAATTATTGACGATAAATCATGTGGTATTATTAATCAAACAAATTTTATAATTAATATTAAAAATTATACAGAAAGTTTACAGTTTAACTCTTGTCTTAATCGTAAGATTTCTATAGACATAAATGGAGATATTAAAAATTGTCCATCTATGCAACAAAGTTTTGGAAACATAAAAGACACTACATTAGAGGAAGCACTAAGTCACGAAGATTTTAAAAAATATTGGAACATTACCAAAGACCAAATAGAAGTTTGTAAAGATTGTGAATTTAGGTATGTTTGTACCGATTGTAGAGCGTATATTGAAAATCCTAAAGATAAATTTTCGAAGCCTTTAAAATGTGGTTATAGTCCGTACACCAATAAGTGGGAAAACTGGAGTACTAACCCCTTAAAGCAAAAGACTATTGAGTACTATAATATGCAAGAATTGGTAAATAATGAAGATGCGTAAATTTCCATATTACAAACAGCCAGATGCAAAAGATTGTGGACCAACTTGCTTAAAAATAATTGCAAAACACTACAAAAAAAATATTTCCATACAGCAATTACGCAATTTAACTGAAACTACAAGGTTAGGAAGTAGTCTTTTAGGGATTAGTGAAGCAGCTGAAAAATTAGGTTTTCGTAGTCTAGGGATAAAAGTAAGTTTAAGTCGAATTTTAGAAGCACCTTTACCTTGTGTTTTACATTGGAATAAAAACCATTATGTTGTTTTATACAAAACAAATAAAGGAGTTTTTTACATTTCTGATCCAGCACATGGTTTATTAAAATATCCCCAAGAAGAATTTTTAAAATACTGGATAGGCGCTAACGCTACAAACAAAACGAAGGAAGGCGTTGCGTTACTTTTAGAAGTAACACCAAAATTTCACACTAATGAATTTGATAAAGGAGAAGAAGATTTTGGTTTTAAGTTTTTAACCAAATATGTAATTAAATATAAGCAATTTTTATGGCAGTTAGTTATTGGTTTATTAGCAGCGAGTTTATTACAACTAATACTACCTTTTTTAACTCAAAGTGTAGTAGATGTTGGTATAAAAAACCAAGATATACATTTTATTTACTTAATCTTATTTGCACAATTAGCCTTATTTATTGGAAGAACTGCTATTACAATAATAAGAAGTTGGATTCTATTACATTTAAGTACACGTATAAATATATCTTTAGTTTCTGATTTTTTTATTAAACTAATGAATTTACCTATTGCCTTTTTGATACCAGAATGACAGGCGATATTTTGCAACGTATTAACGACCATAGACGTATTGAACGAATTTTAACAACCTCGAGTTTGAGTGTATTATTTTCGATGGTTAATCTAATTGTATTTAGTATTGTATTAGCATATTATAGTTTACAAATTTTCACCATATTTTTAATTGGAAGTTTTTTATATTTTTTATGGATTATTTTGTTTTTAAAAAAACGTAGAGATTTAGATTACAAACGTTTTTCACAAGTCAGTCAAGAACAAAGTAAGGTAATAGAACTTATAAATGGCATGCAAGAAATAAAACTGCACAATGCTGAAAAACAAAAACGTTGGTCGTGGGAATTTTTACAAGCAAGACTATTTAAAGTGTCCATTGAGGGGTTGGCTTTAGAACAATATCAAAGTGTAGGATCTAATTTTATAAACGAAGTTAAAAATATTTTTATAAGTATTTTATCTGCAAAATTAGTAATTGATGGCGATATTACTTTAGGTATGATGTTAGCAATTAGTTATATTGTAGGGCAATTAAATTCCCCTATTGCACAATTAATTAATTTTATTCGTGAAGTACAAGATGCTAAAATATCGCTAGAGCGTTTAGCAGAAATTCATAATAAAGAGGACGAAGAACAACAAGACCAAGATAAAATTACCGATTTAAATAAAAATTTAACGATTAATTTAGAAAAAGTATCTTTTCGATATATTGGGTCAAATGTAGAAGTTTTAAAAGACTTAGATTTAACCATTCCTGCCAATAAAATAACGGCTATTGTTGGTGTTAGTGGAAGTGGAAAAACTACTTTAATGAAATTACTCTTAAAGTTTTATGAACCAAATAATGGAATCATTAAATTAGGTAATTATGATTTAAAAAACATAGCCCAAAAAACATGGCGTAATGAATGTGGTGTTGTGATGCAAGAGGGTTATATTTTTAATGATAGTATTGCTAATAATATTGCCGTTGGAGTTGATTATGTAGATAAAAAGAAACTGGCACATGCTGTTGATGTTGCAAATATTGCTGAATTTATCGAAAGTTTACCACTATCTTATAATACTAAAATAGGTATGGAAGGTGTTGGTTTAAGCACTGGTCAAAAACAGCGTTTATTAATTGCAAGAGCCGTTTATAAAAATCCTAATTTCTTATTTTTTGATGAGGCAACCTCTGCTTTAGATGCTAACAATGAAAAAGTTATTATGGGAAAACTAAATACCTTTTTTGAAAATAAAACAGTTTTAGTTATTGCGCACAGATTAAGTACGGTTAAAAATGCACATCAGATTGTAGTGTTAGATAAAGGTAAAATTGTGGAAGTTGGTAATCATACTGAATTAATAAAGAAAAAAGGAAATTATTATCATTTAGTGAAAAATCAGTTGGAATTGGGTAGTTAGTTCCCATCTTCCGTCTTCTCTAGGGGAAGAAACTGAAAAGCAGTATGGTTTAGATTCATCACTTTGTTCAGAGTGACAATAGTAATAAAATAAAATGAGT
>JAMONN010000270.1 GCA_027065775.1 Flavobacteriaceae bacterium
ATTTCTTTTGAAAGAGAAGCGTATGAAAATGAATCTGATTTCGAATATCTAAAAAACAGAAAATTTTTAAATAATATAAAATATAAAAAAAAGGTTACTAAAATATAGTAACTAAAAGTTAGGTAAACGCATACTTTTCCAAAATTATTTTAAAATATTTTCTCGAAAAGTCGCTAAAACGCAAAGATTATTACGGTTTACAAGACGCAAATGTTTGTTTTACAAACATAGACCATAACTTAAATATTATCTTTTTTTCTTTGCGTTTTAGCGAGATTAAAAAACAAAGTATGAGTTTGCTCTAAACTAGAAGTATAGAAATTTCTAGATATAGACTCGCTAAGAAATTAAAGAAAATGTAACGTTGTATGATTTCTTAAATGTAATCTAATTAATATTGTTCAACGTATTTTTCTAAAACTAAATTATTTTTTCCTCTAATTTCAAATAAGACCTTATTGTTGTTAAAATCAAATTTTAACAAACCAAAATTAATTTCATAAATAACATTACTAATTCTATACGGATTTTTTTCGCCATGAAAACTAGAATATGTATGTGTCATTCCGCTAGAAGTAAAATCAATTAAAGAATATTTATAATTGCCAATATTAGTTTTAGATATTTCAGAAATATGTCTATCGCCAGATAAAACAATTACATTTTTGGCATTTGTTTTAAGAATCATTTTCTTAAATTTTTCTACTTCATGTGGCATATTTCCCCAAGATTCAAACCCGTGTTTGTCTGATAATAATTGTATGCTACTAACTACAATATTAAAATTAGCTTTAGAATTTAACAATTCGTTTTCTAACCACAACCATTGCTTGATTCCTAGCATCGTCCCTTCATTTTTATTATTTGGCACATATCTCTTTTTTCCAGATTCATCAGGAGTTAAACTTGTTCTAAAAAAGCGTGTATCTAACACAATTACTTTTATCGAATTATCGCCTTTTTCAAAAATCTTGCTATGATAAATGCCTTCTTGATTTCTTCGTTTACTGTTTTTAGGTACATCTAAAAAATCTAAAAAATAATTCTGTGCTTCTTTTTTAATTTTGTTTTCTATTCCACCATCATTTATACCATAATCGTGATCATCCCAAGTTGCTGAAATTTCAATTTTATCTTTAAAGATAGTATAGGAACTGTCTTTTTTAAATGAATTGTAATTTTCTTCTAATATTTTCGGATTTTGTGTATCGGAATATATAATGTCGCCACCCCAAATAAATAATTCAGGTTTGTTTTTTAAAATTTCCTTAAATAAAACATTTGGAGTAATTTGATTATTACAAGAACCAAAAGAAATAATTAAATCGGTTTTAAATAAACTTACTTCTTCTTTAATTACGTTCTGTTTACAAGCAGTAATTAAAATAATTAGTACTAAAAATGATTTTTTCATTAAATATAGATTAGTTTTACAATGATGATTTCAAAAGTAAAAATACAATATTTTAAAACACCATTTGGCGAATTAGTTTTAGGTTCATTCAACGAAAAATTATGTTTGGCAGATTGGCGATATCGAAAAATGAGGACTAGTATTGACAATCGTATTAAAAAAGGTTTGAATTCTGAATTTAAAGAAGAATCTTCCGAAATTATCGAAAAAACAAAACAGCAATTAACCGAATATTTTAATCAGAAAAGAACAAGTTTTAATATTGATTTACTATTTATTGGTACAGACTTTCAGAAATCAGTTTGGAACGAATTAATAAAGATCCCTTTCGGAAAAACATATTCTTACCTAGAACTTTCTAAGCAGTTGGGAAATGTTAAGGCAATTAGAGCAGTTGCAACTGCAAATGGTGCAAATGCGATTTCTATTTTAGTGCCTTGCCATAGAATTATTGGTTCAGATGGTAAATTAGTTGGTTATGCTGGCGGATTACCCGCAAAAAAAAAGTTACTAAAATTAGAAGGTGCTTTGATTGAAAACCAATTAAGTTTATTTTAAATCACTAGTAGTCAGCAGTTTGAATTTACTTATTAATGAGTATCTGTAACATAGGTTACTAAACCCTTATTTATTAAGTTTAGTTAATTATAAATTATTACTTTTGTAGGTATAAAATAATAACAACCAATGAAAAATTTAATTACACTCTTAACCGTTTTACTAAGTATAACCGTTTTTTCTCAAACTTTTATCGATTCAAATATTGCCTTACCTCAATTATCCTTTTCAACTTCATCTTTTGGTGATTATGACAATGATGGTGATTTAGATTTATATTTATCAGGTTTAAATAGTAATGGTGCCATTATAGGTGGTTTGTATATTTACGATAATGACACATATGCGCTTTCGACTTCTTCAAATCTTCCTATTGTATTTTTAGGTGCATCAGAATGGGGCGATATTGATAATGATGGCGATTTAGATATTCTTATTATGGGAAATGATGATTCATTTGTAGACATAACTGTAGTTTATCAAAACAATAATGATGGTACGTTTACAGACTTAAATCTTAACTTAGAACCAATTGAGCAAGGTAGTGTTGCTTTTGTAGATTATAATAACGATACTTTTTTAGACCTTTCTTTTACAGGTATCGGAACACCAGATCGTTTAACGAAATTTTACACTAATAATGGTGATAATACTTTTACCGAACTAACAGGTATAAATGTACCAGGTTTAAATATTGGGCAAATAAAATGGGCAGATTATAATAATGATGGTTTTCAAGATTTTATAATCGCTGGTTTTGATGACAATACAGGTGGTACGAATTCTTTTTATACGGAACTATTTACTAATAATCAAGATGAAACATTTACAAAATCTACATTTAATTTCCATAAAGGTTGGTTAGGCGAAATAGAATGGATTGATTATAATACCGATGGAAATATTGATGTTATGATAACAGGAGCAGGTGGTTCTGGAGATGAAAGATTCTCTTTAATGTATAAAAACAATGGCGATGGAACTTTTGAAGAACTCGATTTAGGTTTTCCTGCGGTTTCTCATAGTTCATTAGAGTGGCAAGATTTTGATAATGATGGCGATATAGATTTATTTATAACTGGTGTAACTACAACTCCAGGAGACGGAAATAATGTTTCTACTATTTTTGAAAATGATGGGTCTGGTGTTTTTACAGATACCGCATTAGGTCTTTTTAATACTTCTTACTTCGGTACGGCTGATAGTGGAGATATTGATGGTGATGGAAAAATAGATATTATAATTACTGGTTATGGTGGTGTTTATGTAGAAAAAACAGCGGTGTATAAAAACACGACAACATTAGGAATCGATGATTTTAATACGGAATTATTTACAACATATCCAAATCCTACAAAAAACGGAATACTTAATATTAATCATAGTTTAGATTATAATAAAGGTCAAATAGCGGTATATTCTTTAACAGGTGTTAATGTGTATAAAACCGACTCATTAAAGAATACTTTAAATTTATCTAGTTTGTCTAAAGGAACTTATATTCTAAAAATTAGATTTGAAGACTCTGTAATTATTAGAAAAATAATTATTGAATAGTTTTCTTTTTTCAAAGAATTAAAAGTGCTAGTATATTACTAGCACTTTTTTTATGAGGTTTCATTCCTTAAAAAAAATCAAAAGTTTGTTTAACTTGCAAATATGAAAGTAAAAAAGTATAAAACCGAAAGATTGTATTTTAGACCTACGCAAATTGAAGATGCTGCGTTCATTTTAGAACTACTAAATACACCACAATGGATCGCAAATATTGGTGACAGAAATGTGAAAACTAACGAAGGTGCTGAAGATTATATTGTTAGAAAAATGCTACCTCAACTTAAAAAATTAGGTTATTCTAATAATACAGTTATAAGAAAGTCGGATAATAAAAAAATCGGTTCTTGTGGATTGTACAAACGCGACGGATTAGAAAATGTAGATTTAGGGTTTGCTTTTTTGCCAGAATATCAAAAAAAAGGTTACGCTTTTGAGAGTTCTGAAAAACTTATTGAAATTGCTTTTTCTGAACTCAATATAACAATATTAAATGCAATTACTACTAAAGAGAATATTGCTTCTCAAAATTTACTTGTGAAATTAGGGTTTTATTTTTCTAAAAATATCAAAATTCCTAATGATGCCGAAACATTAATGCTGTATGAGTTGGTCTCTAGTTAACTTGATTATTTTGCATTAATAGAATAGAGTCTTATTTTTAGTTAAAATAAGATGAGAATGAATTGTTTTTCCATAAAATAAATAATCAAAAAAACGTAACTTGCAAACCATTAAACTAAACATGTAAATGGAACAAATAATCGCTTATAAACCGAAAAATAAAGTTAGAATTGTAACCGCAGCATCTTTGTTCGATGGTCACGATGCAGCTATAAATATCATGCGTAGAATCATTCAGTCAACTGGTGTTGAGGTGATTCATTTAGGTCATGACCGAAGTGTTGAAGAAGTTGTAAATACTGCAATTCAAGAAGATGCAAATGCAATCGCATTAACATCTTACCAAGGCGGACATAATGAGTATTTTAAGTACATGTACGATTTGTTACAAGAAAAAGGCGCTAGTCAAATCAAAATTTTTGGTGGTGGCGGCGGCGTTATTTTACCAAGCGAAATTAAAGATTTAATGACTTATGGCATTACAAGAATCTATTCGCCAGATGATGGACGTGAAATGGGATTGCAAGGTATGATTAATGACATGATTGAAAAATGTGATTTCCCAACTCTACCTCTTCCCAAAAGGAAGAAAACTAATGATGTGAAAAGCATGTTGGAGAGAAAAGATATAAATACCATTGCAAGATTAATAAGTATTGCCGAAAACAGACCAGAAGAATACAGCGAACTTGCTAAGGGTTTTTCTCCTTCGGAGAAAACGGAAAAAGAGGAAAGTCCCGTTTTAGGAATTACAGGTACTGGTGGCGCAGGAAAATCTTCTTTAGTCGATGAATTAGTTCGTAGATTTTTAATTGATTTTCCTAAAAAAACATTAGCAATCGTATCGGTAGATCCTTCCAAAAGAAAAACTGGTGGCGCTTTATTAGGCGATAGAATTAGAATGAATGCCATTAAAAATGATCGTGTTTATATGCGTTCTTTGGCAACTAGACAATCTAATTTGGCATTATCAAAACATGTAAGTCAGGCAGTTGATGTATTGCAAGCAGCAAAGTTTGATTTAATTATTTTAGAAACTTCTGGTATCGGTCAATCGGATACAGAAATTATTGAACATTCTGACGTTTCATTATACGTAATGACTCCAGAATATGGTGCTGCGACACAATTAGAAAAAATTGATATGTTAGATTTTGCAAATCTAATTGCTCTAAATAAATTCGACAAACGTGGCGCTTTAGACGCTTTACGCGATGTAAAAAAACAATACATGCGTAACAATAATTTATGGGATACGCCAATGGATAAAATGCCTGTTTATGGCACAATTGCTTCTCAATTTAACGATCCAGGAATGAATAGTTTGTATCGTGCTATTATTGATAAATTGAATGATTTGTCGACTTCCGTCGGAATGAATTCGTCCTACGAAATCACTTCAGAAATGAGTGAAAAACAATTTATTATTCCGCCAAGTAGAACACGTTATTTATCCGAAATTACCGAAACTAATCGTCATTACGGAAAAACAACTTTAGAGCAAAAAGATATTGCTCAAAAACTATTTGGCATTTATCAAACGATTCTTTCAGTCATTGAGAGCAAAACCAAGCAATCTTTCCTTACGGAAAATGGTCTAAACGAAGACGTAATTGCGAGCGAAGCAAAGCAATCCGCTAATAAAGAATTCTTGTCTTTATTATTCAAAGAATTTTCTAGAGTAAAAATGGATTTAAATCCACACAACTGGCAAACAATTACACATTGGAATTCGAAGAAAAAAAGATACCAAGACGAAATTTATACCTTTAAAGTACGTGATAAAGAAATTAATATAAAAACGCATTCTAAATCTTTGTCACAATTAGATATACCTAAGATTTCTTTACCAAAATACGAAGCTTGGGGCGATATTTTATATTGGACTTTAGAAGAAAATGTACCAGGCGAATTTCCGTATACAGCAGGAATTTATCCGTTTAAACGAACTGGCGAAGATCCAACAAGAATGTTTGCTGGCGAAGGCGGACCAGAACGAACCAACAAGCGTTTTCATTACGTAAGTTTAGGTATGCCTGCAAAACGACTTTCTACCGCTTTTGATTCGGTTACACTTTATGGAAATGACCCAGATTTAAGACCAGATATTTATGGGAAAATTGGTAATGCTGGCGTTTCAATTTGTTGTTTAGACGATTTAAAAAAATTATATTCTGGATTTGAATTAACAAATCCGATGACATCGGTTTCTATGACTATAAATGGTCCAGCGCCAATGCTACTTGGGTTTTTTATGAATGCAGCAATCGATCAAGAATGTGAAAAATATATTAAAGCAAATAATTTAGAGAAAGAAACGGAACAAAAAATAGCAAAAATATATAAAGAAAAAGACGTTCAAAGACCAGCATATCAAGGTGATTTACCTAAAGGAAATGATGGTTTAGGTTTATATCTTTTAGGTGTTACTGGTGACGAAATTCTTCCTTTAGATATTTATACAAAAATTAAATACGAAACTATTGCAAAAGTTCGTGGTACGGTTCAAGCTGATATTTTAAAAGAAGATCAGGCACAAAACACATGTATTTTTTCCACAGAATTCGCACTTAGATTAATGGGCGATGTGCAAGAATATTTTATCGAAAATGCAGTTCGTAATTTTTATTCGGTTTCTATTTCTGGTTATCATATTGCCGAAGCTGGTGCAAATCCGATTTCGCAATTGGCATTCACACTTTCTAACGGATTTACCTATGTAGAATATTACTTGTCTCGTGGTATGGATATTAACAAATTCGGACCAAATTTATCGTTCTTTTTCTCTAACGGAATTGATCCTGAATATTCAGTAATTGGTAGGGTTGCTAGAAAAATTTGGGCAAAAGCGATGAAATTAAAGTACAATGCGAATCCAAGAGCACAAATGTTGAAATACCATATTCAAACTTCTGGAAGATCTTTACACGCACAAGAAATTGATTTTAATGACATAAGAACTTCATTGCAAGCATTATATGCAATTTATGATAATTGTAATTCGCTACATACAAATGCTTACGATGAAGCAATTACAACGCCAACCGAAGAATCGGTTAGAAGAGCGATGGCAATTCAATTGATTATTAATAAAGAATTAGGATTGGCAAAAAATGAAAATCCGATTCAAGGTGCATTTATCATTGAAGAACTAACCGATTTAGTAGAAGAAGCAATCTACTTAGAATTTGATAGAATTACAGAACGTGGCGGTGTTTTAGGCGCAATGGAAACCATGTACCAACGTAGTAAAATACAAGAAGAAAGTTTGTATTACGAAACGCTAAAGCACACTGGTGAATTCCCAATAATTGGTGTAAATACTTTTTTAAGTTCTAAAGGTTCGCCTACAGAAATACCAAAAGAAGTAATTAGAGCAACCGAAGAAGAGAAAAGTTATCAAATAACAGTTGTCGAAAATCTTAATAAAGGAAACGCAAATAAGGTAAAAGAACAATTACGTTTATTACAAGAAAAATCCATCAATAATGAAAATATTTTTGAGCAATTAATGGAAGCAACTAAAGTTTGTTCTTTAGGCGAAATTACAAATTCATTATTTAGTGTTGGTGGACAATATCGTAGGAATATGTAAATTATCCTAAAGTCAGAGTTTCACTTTAAGTGAAACTCTGACTATTAAAATTCAAGTAATTAATTGAAAAAACGAACAAAAATAGCATTCGCAATATTCATAATTGTTTCTATAATAGATATTTTTGCAATTCTGAATCATCAATTATTAATACGAAATTTTAGCAAACCACTCATTTTACTTTCTTTAATGTCATTATATATTGTTTCTGTTAAAAATAGAAATAAATGGTACTTAGTTGGTTTGATTTTTTCTTTTTTAGGAGATGTTTTTCTTTTAAAGAATGGTAATATGTACTTTATGCTTGGTTTAATTGCATTTTTATTATCACATATTATGTATATAAAAATCACCACAAATTTTATTAAAAGCAAATCAATTTCAAAAATTATAATTGCTATTCTGCCATTTTTAGTTTTTGTGATTGTATTACTTTCTGTTTTAAAAAGTCATTTAGGCGAAATGCTAATTCCTGTAATTATATATGGAATTGTGATTTCAACTTTCGGAATAGTAGCAACTTTAAACTACATTAGTAATAAGACGAAAGCAAATTTATGGTTGTTTTTTGGTGCGTTATTTTTTATCGTATCCGATAGTATTTTAGCAATAAATAAATTTTATAATCCTAAAGAAATATTTGATTTCTTAATAATGTTAACTTATATAATTGCTCAGTTTTTAATTTGTAAATCGATGATTGGTAAAAGTGTAAGTGTTTAAAAATAAACCCTCACAATCGGTGAAAAAGCAGAACCGTAAGGACTTTTTGCTTCGTCATACAAAACATCATATCGTATACCAATAGCAATATTTCTGCCTAAAGTATAACCGCCACCTAAATATAGAGATTCCACATTTGTTGTTTCAAAACCAGATTTGCTTAATATACTTTCTTCAAGTTCTACAGATAATTGAAATTCACGTATCGGATTGTAAAGAGCAATCAAACTACCGCCATAAACATTTAAACCATCACTATCGTTTTTGAATTTAGAGTATAGGTATGATAAACCAATACCAGAACTAAATTTATCATTAAAATTATAGATAGCACTAGGCGAAATACCAATATTTGTAATATCATTACTGAAACCCAATACCAAACCGCCACCAAATTGGACATTATCCCAAAAATTGATGTCGTTATCTTTTTGTTGTGAGAACATTAAACTTATACTAATTAATAGCGTGATAAATAGTAATTTGTTTTTCATAATATGCTTATTTTAATATAGATTGCTAATCTACAACAATTATCTTTTTATTTTAATGAGTTAAATATTGACTTTACCTTTTCTCTAATTCAATAATTGCTAAATTTTTAATATCGCCATTATCTAATTCAAATTTAAGCATGGTTCTTACTTTATGAATGCCATATTTACCAACAGCACCAGGATTTAAATGTAAATGATTGTATTTTTTATCATACATTACTTTTAAAATATGCGAATGACCACAAATAAATAATTTAGGTTGGTAATATAAAAATTGCTCTCTAATTCTAGGTATATATCTTTTAGGATAACCAGCAATATGTGTAATCCAAACTGAAACGCCTTCTACAGTAAATTTATTATCTAACGGAAATTGATTTCGTGCGTTTTTATCATCAATATTACCATAAACAGCACGTAATGTTTTGTGTTTTTCTATGGTATCTGTAACTTTTAAATCACCAATGTCACCAGCATGCCAAACCTCATCTGCTTCAGCAATGTGTTTTAGCATTTGCTTGTCGAAATGACTATGGGTATCGGATAATAATAAAATTTTTTTCATGACAAAATTTTTCCAGTAATGGCAAAAATAACTAATAATCTTAAAACAAAATATTAGTTGCATTCATTTTTAATCATTGCTAAAAATATATAAAAACTAAGGATTTATAAATTACTTAAAAGAATACAATAATACATTTTTATTGGCCTTTAAAATTACATCTAAACTATCTAAAAAATTAATAGAAACTGTTGGGCAACCAAAACTCGGCGCTAATGCAGTTGGATAGATTTCTTTATCATCCATGCCAGACCAAGCATGTAAAACAACTACTCTGTCGCGCATGTTATTATTGGTTTTTTCTAAGCCTTTTAACCAATATTTATAATTTTTGCCCCATTTACTATATGCTCTTTCTTGCACAACTGCCATGCCTAAAGAGGTGCAATGACTATCGTTTATGTTGCTGAATTCTTTTGCAAAATCATTAGAATTTATGCCTTTACAATCGCCATGACAAACCAAACCTTTTTTTATGAATTTGTTTGTTTTTAAATCTACTACAAAAAACCGATTTCTACCACTATGCAAAGAATAATCAATTAAGAAAGCAATGTTTTTATTGTAATTTTTCTCTTTCGCAAAATTTTTAATGTGATTTATTTGTGTTGTATAATTTGATATTGTTTTATCTTCTTTATTATTTTTTTGACAAGAAATAATAAAGAAGATAACAACCATTAATTTTATTTTCATAAAGATGTAACGTTTTAATCTGCTAATACGTATTTTCTTTTTGTTAAAAATATCCTAAACCTATTTTTTTATTGAAAATATATTTAGACTAAATCAACTCACACTTTCGCCATTTTTAACTTCATTTTTTACAGAATCTGGTGCAACAAATGATAGTTTTCCTGAAGTGTTTTCTGTCATTAAAATCATTCCGTTACTTTCTACGCCTCTAATTTTTCTTGGTGCTAAGTTTATTAATACCGAAACTTTTTTACCAATTACTTCTTCCGCAGTAAATGATTCTGCAATACCGCTAACAATGGTTCTTATTTCGAACCCTAAATCTACTTGTAATTTTAACAATTTTTTTGTTTTCGCAATTTTTTCAGCAGATAGAATTGTACCTATTCTTATGTCTAATTTGGTAAAATCCTCAAAAGAAATGGTTTCTTTTACAGGTTCCATAACTTTATTTTCGATTTCGTTTGCTGTTTTAGTTGCTTGTAATTTATCTAATTGTTTTTGAATTTCATCATCTTCTATTTTAGCAAATAACAATTCACCTTTATTAATTTGATGGTTTGGTGCAATAAATTCTTTTTTAGTTGCTATATCATTCCAAGTTAAAGAATCATCTAAATTTAAAATGTTTTTTAGTTTCTTAGATGTAAAAGGTAAAAATGGTTCGCATAAAACTGCCAATGCTGTAGCAATTTGTAATGCTTGATTCATAATCGTTTCAACTTCCTCTTTTTTAGATGCATCTTTGATTTTTTTCCAAGGTTCTTGTTCTTGTAAAAATCCGTTTCCTTGCCTTGCTAAATTCATTAATTTACCTAATGCTTCTCTAAAACGGTATTTTTCAATAGAATCACTAATGTCTTTCGGGAAATTATTTATCAAACTAACTTGATCTATTTTTCCGTTAGATGAAGGAACAATTCCATCATAATATTTATGTGTTAAAACAACAACTCTATTAATGAAATTACCAAAAATTGCTACTAATTCATTATTGTTTCTTGCCTGAAAATCTTTCCAAGTAAAATTATTATCTTTACTTTCTGGTGCGTTTGCTGTTAAAACATAGCGTAAAACATCTTGTTGATTTGGAAAATCTTCCAAATACTCATGTAACCAAACTGCCCAATTTTTAGAGGTTGAAATCTTATTATCTTCCAAATTTAAAAATTCGTTTGCAGGTACGTTATCTGGTAAAATAAAACTTCCTTCCGCTTTTAACATTGCTGGAAAAATAATACAATGAAAAACAATATTGTCTTTACCAATGAAATGTACTAATTTAGTGTCTTTATCTTTCCAATATGGTTGCCAATCTTCGCCTTTTTTTTCTGCCCATTCTTTGGTTGCAGAAATATAACCTATTGGCGCATCGAACCAAACATATAAAACTTTTCCGCCTGCATCTTTCACAGGTACTTTAATTCCCCAATCTAAATCTCGTGTTACTGCTCTTGGTCTTAAACCGTCTTCAATCCAAGAACCAACTTGACCTAAAACGTTAGGTTTCCAATCGTTTTTATGACCTACTACGATCCATTCTTTTAACCATTTTTCGTATTCGTTTAAAGGCAAATACCAATGTTTTGTTTCTTTAAGAGAAGGAACATTTCCTGTAATTGCCGATTTTGGGTTAATTAAATCGGTTGCATTATGGCTTGTACCACAATTTTCACATTGGTCGCCATAACTTTCTTCGTTACCACATTTTGGGCAAGTACCAATTACAAAACGATCGGCTAAAAACTGTTTTGCATCTGCATCATATAATTGTTCGTTAGTTTCTTCGATAAATTTACCGTTTTTGTATAATTTTTTAAAGAAATCACTTGCTGTTTTATGATGAATTTCAGCAGAAGTTCTAGAATAATTGTCAAATGAAATTCCAAATTCTTGAAACGAATTTTTGATAACTTCATGATATTTATCCACAATTTGTTGTGGAGTTACACCTTCTTTTTTTGCTCTAATCGTAATAGGTACACCATGTTCATCACTACCACAAATGTAAATTACATCTTTGCCAATTGCTCGTAAATAACGCGTGTAAATATCTCCTGGCACATAAACTCCTGCCAAATGCCCAATATGAACTGGACCATTTGTATAAGGTAATGCTGCTGTAATTGTGTAACGTTTCGGATTATTCATTCTTGAAATTATTAGACTGCAAAAGTATAACTTTACCTATTAGTTATTGAATTTTTTAAAGAAAAAATAAATAACGAATTACCTACGATACAGTCATCGAGATATCAAAAAAAACATAAAATATGCCACGAATGCACGAATTATTTTGGAATGATTTCTTACAATTGTTCGAATATTCGTGTATTAGTGGCAAAAATTATTTCGTTAAACTCACGCAGCATCAAAGAATTTTTCAGATTAAAGTAAGCTTAATAATTTATATTGTATGAATATTATGCCTAATATTTGCATTATAATACTTTTTTTAGGCATAAAAATAGTATTAAATGGTAAATATTACGCCTAATATTAGTATTAATGAATATAAATTATTATTTTTACTCTCTAAAAATTCATACAAATGTATCTTAGAGTAATAAGTGAATCTATTAAAAAATGGTTAGTTGAAGATGAAATAATCATTTTATATGGCGCTCGACAAGTTGGTAAAACCACTTTATTAGAAGACTTAGTTAAAACCGAAAAAAATACCATAATTTATAATTGTGAATTAAATAATATTGCAGAAGTTTTAGAAAGTAAGAATATAACGCAAATTAAACTATTGCTAGAAAATTATGATATTGTTATTTTTGATGAAGCACAAACCATTAAAAATATAGGGCAAGTTTTAAAATTAATATACGATGATAAGAATATTGACACTAAAATTATTGTTACAGGATCTAGCAGTTTTGAATTAGCAAATAAAATAGTTGAACCATTAACAGGTAGAAATATAAAATTTAAATTATTTCCGTTAACGTTAAACGAAATTTTAAGCAAACATAATTGGTTATGGGTAAAAGACAACTTAGAGCAATTATTAACTTATGGCAGTTATCCTGGAGTTATTGATTTAGAAAAAGATAAAAAAACCATAAAATTATCACAACTTTCATCGGACTACTTATACCAAGATGTTTTAAGTTATCAAGATATAAGAAATCCACAATTATTACGAAAATTACTAAAAGCATTGGCATTACAAATTGGGTCGCAAGTTTCGTATAATGAATTGGCTAATCTGTTAAAAGTAAACGCAAAAACAGTCGAAAAATATATTGATTTATTAGAAAAAAGTTTTGTTATTTTTGCCTTACCTTGTTATAGTAAGAACTTAAGAAATGAAATTAAAAAAAGCAAAAAATTCTTTTTTTATGATTTAGGAATCCGCAATGCAATACTAAATAATTTTAATACATTAGATAACAGAAATGACGTTGGTATGTTATGGGAAAACTTTTGTATTAACGAAATTATTAAGAAAAGTACTTATGATAATGAACTTGCTGAATTTTATTTTTGGAGAACTTATGATGGTGCAGAAATTGATTTAATAAAAATAAAAGACACGAAGATTTTTGCGTATGAATTTAAGTGGAATCCAAATAGTAGATTTAAATTTGCAAATAGTTTTATAGAAAGTTACAAACCCGAAGCGAAAATTAAAATAGATACTAGTAATTTTGAATTACTTTACAAATAAAAAGATGCGAAAACTAAAAAATAGCGAGTTAGACAGATTAGAAATTGAAGCATTCAAAGCTAAAAAGAAAACACCTTTACTAATTATTTTAGATAATATACGAAGTCTAAATAATATTGGTTCGGTATTTAGAACAAGTGATGCTTTTTTAATCGAAAAAATTTATTTGTGTGGCATTACTGCAAAACCACCGCATAGAGATATTCATAAAACGGCTTTAGGTGCAACCGATTCTGTTACTTGGGAATATGTGGAAGATACTTTGACTTTAATCAGAAAATTGCAAAAAGAAAATATAAAAATTGCGTCTATCGAACAAGCAGATAATAGTGTAAAATTGCAAGATTTTAAGATAGAAAAAAATCAAAAATATGCTATTGTTATGGGTAATGAAGTTAAAGGCGTACAGCAAGAAGTGGTTACAGAAAGTGATTATTGTATTGAAATTCCGCAATTTGGCACGAAACATTCTTTAAATATTTCGGTTACAACTGGTATTGTAGTTTGGGATTTGTTTAAGAAATTAAAGTTCTAAAACATAAAAATAAACCGAAATAAAATGACAAAAACTACCAATTAAAACAAATACATGAAATATTGCGTGGTTAAATTTTATTTTATCAAAACTATATAAAATTGCTCCTAAAGTATAGGCGATTCCGCCAGCGAATAACCACCAAATTCCTTCGATTGGTAAATTTTGAATTAATGATTTAATTGCAAAAACAATTAACCAGCCCATAAAAACATACATTAATGTAGATAATTTATCATATCTACCAGTAAAAAATAATTTTAAAATCACGCCAGTTATTGCAAGAAACCAAGTGATACCAAATAGCCACCAACCAATTTTTCCGTGTAGTGTTACTAAAGTAAATGGTGTATAAGTTCCTGCAATTAATATATAAATAGATGCGTGATCAAAAATATTAAGTTTTGTTCTTAATTTTAATTCTTTTGAATTATGATAAACGGTTGATGCTGTATATAAAACAATTAGGCTAATTCCAAAAATGGCAAAACTTATCATATGCCAAGTATTACCGTAATTATAAGATTTTATTATTAAAAAAATTAGTGCAATAACACTTAATAATAAACCGAAAGCATGTGTTATAACGTTTATTTTTTCTTCTGTTTTATTGTAGTATGTTGGTTTATAATCCATAATGTTAAAACTGCTTTTTATAGATAAAATTGTTTTAAATAAAATGATTTCTAAATAAAAAGGTATTAACCTCAGGGCAAGTCCTGAACCCAATAAATGGAATCGACCTAAGGGTTGAGGTATTAAACCAATATCCCGCTAAAAAAAAGCGGGATTAGTTCGACTAACTAAAAAATTGAAATAATTTTTTAGAGTCTCACGAATCAAAAACCTTAGAAGAATCTTCCACCAATCTGTTAATTTCTTGTAATTCGTTTGATGTTAAATCACGCCATTTACCAACAGAAACATCTAAGTTTATATTCATAATACGAACTCGTTGCAATTTTGTTACACGATAATCTAAATATTCACACATGCGTCTAATTTGTCGGTTTAAACCTTGTGTTAAAATAATTTTGAATTGCTTTTTATTAAGTTGTATTACTTTACATTTTCTAGTTACCGTATCTAAAATTGGAATGCCATTTTGCATTTTTTTAATAAAATCATTTGTAATTGGTCGGTTTACATTTACAATGTATTCCTTTTCGTGATTATTTCTTGCTCGGAGAATTTTGTTTACAATATCGCCATCATTAGTTAAAAAAATCAAACCTTCACTTGGTTTATCTAAGCGACCGATTGGGAAAATTCGCGTAGGATAATTTATATAATCAATAATATTATCTTTTTCAACTTTTGTGTCTGTTGTACAAACGATTCCGATAGGTTTGTTAAAGGCAAGGTAAATGGGTTTTTCTTGTGGTTTTGTAATTAATTTTCCATCAACTCTAACTTCATCGTCCGTAGAAATTTTTGTTCCCATTTCTGGAACTTTTCCGTTTATGGTTACACGACCAGCATCGATTAATTTATCGGCTGCACGTCTTGAACAATGACCTGCTTCGCTTAAATATTTGTTTATTCTTGTTAATTGCATAATTGGTTGCAATTTATAAAATAAAAAACTATCCGTAAAGGCGTTTTGACAAAACGTTTTACTAAATAATTTTATTTCATAGCATTAAAATATTCACGAGCAATATTTTCTCTATGATTAGGATGCGCAATTCTAACCAAAGCTTCAACTCTTTGTTTAATAGTTTTGCCGTATAAATCAGCAACACCATATTCGGTAACAATATAATGAATATGTGCTCTAGTTGTAACAACGCCAGCACCTTTTTTTAAAAATGGTACAATTCTGCTAATCCCTTTTTTTGTTTGTGATGGCAAGGCAATAATTGCTTTTCCGTTTTCGCTTAACGATGCGCCTCTAATAAAATCCATTTGTCCGCCAACACCAGAATACATTTTTGTACCGATGGAATCTGCGCAAACTTGCCCAGTCACATCAATTTCTATAGCCGAATTTATTGCCACCATTTTTTTATTCCTTCTAATAATAGCGACGTCGTTTACAAAATCTGCGGTTCGCATTTCTATAAACGGATTATCATCTACATAATCATACAAACGTTGACTGCCCATTAAAAATGTAGCCATTGCTCTGCCAGGATTTACGCCTTTGTTATTACCATTAATAACATCTTTTAATATTAAATCAATAACACCATCAGAAAACATTTCGGTATGTAAACCTAAATTTTTATGATTGGTTAATTTAGATAAAACAGCATTTGGTATAGAACCAATTCCCATTTGTAAGGTACTTCCGTCATCTATCAATTCTGCGATATAATCGCCTATTTTTTGTTCAATATTATTAGGTTCTGGCAATAAATAACTATGAATTGGTGTTTCGTATTCTACCAAAGAATCTAATTCGGAAATGTGAATAATTCCATCGCCATGCGTTCTTGGCATTTTAGGATTTATTTGTGCAATAACATGTTTTGCATTTTCCATTGCTGCTAAAGTCGCTTCTACCGAAACGCCTAAAGAGCAATAACCATGTTTGTCTGGTGTTGAAACTTGAATTAATGCCACATCAATAGGAACAATATTTCGTTTAAATAAAATAGGTAATTCACTTAAGAAAACGGGTGTATAAGAACCATTTCCTGCTTTTAAAGTGTGTCTTACATTTTTGCCAAGAAAAAAAGAATTTACATGAAAACTATCTTTATATTTAGGATCAGCATAAGGCGTTTTACCTTCAATATGAAGATGAGAAACCTCTACATTTTTTAATTCTTCATGTCTTTGCGACATCGCATTAATTAATATTTGAGGTGCTGCTGCTGCTGCATGAATATATATTCTATCGTTGTTTTTTATAACTTTTACTGCTTGTTCTGCGGTAACTAATTTGTACATAGTGCATTTAATTTTATGCAAAGTTAGTGTACAATTCTTTCATAAAAACTGCTAAATATCATATAATTATTTCATTTTCTTAAGAGTCTTTCTGTTTTTAAATAATTGCAATAAACTCATTTCTTTCTTTGCATTTTTCTTTAATTTCTTTTCTGCTAATTGAATAATTTCAGGTTCGCAAGTTTTAAAGTCACCAGAATCGTAGATTGGTTTAGGGTCGTATTCTAGCATTAATTGAATGGCGCGTGTTTCATCTTCACCAAATAACTCATCGCATAAAAATAATGCCATATCAATACCTGCCGAAACTCCTGCTGCAGTTATGTATTTGTCTTGTTTTACAATTCTTTCCCTTAACGGAATTGCTTGATGCTCTTTTAATAAATTAATTGCTTTCCAATGACTTGTTGCTTTTAAACCATTTAATAATCCGGCAGAAGCCAAGATAACAGAACCACTACAAACCGAAGTTGTAAATTGGGTTGTTTTGTCAATTTCACGAATCCAATTTAGGGTTTTTTCGTCTTTCATGACGTTTAAAAAAGCAACCGTAGAACCTGGCACAACCAAAATATCAGCTTCGGTAATATCTTTAAAATTAAATTTTGCTTTTAAAAATGCGAAACCAGTATCTGCTTTTATTTGACCTCTTTTTTTAGCGACAAATTTTATATCTACATTTGGCATTTGACTCAATACTTCGTAAGGACCAATGGCGTCTAAAAAAGTCATTCCGTTATATATTAAAATTGCTATTTTCATATGTTTTTTTCTTTTTGGTGAATTTAAGATGTGTTTTTTTCTGATTTTATTTTTTGAACATTGGCAATGAGTTAAACGGCTTTTTTAAAAACCATTTAAACCATTGTTTTAGCAAAAATAAGTGAAATCCTTTATTTGGAAACGCTTTCTTTATTCTTTTAAATTCATTTTTTGAAAAATAAAATAATCTCAAACCATTAGTAACATCTATCCAATCTGCTTTTCTAAAGGTATTAACTGTGATTTCGAAACTGCCTTTAAATTCAGTTATTTTATGATGATTATCAATCAATAACGTAATTTCATCTATCCAATTTTCTTGCTTATTTTTGATTAAATACTCTTTTGCTAAATTAATAGAAGGTTTTAAATAATCAAAATTATGTGTCCAAATTCCTAAGTCATGAAAAACAGCAGCAATTGCGTATTTTTTATGATTTTTAGTATTATTATCTAATTTAATACAACTATTATATATTCGGTAAATATGATTTTTATAAACGGAATAATCTTTACCGATTACAGTTTTGTAATTTGTTAATATGGTTTCTATTTCTGCAACTTTTTGCATTATTTAGTAATAAAATTAATAGTTTCTTTTACCACATCTTCATTCCAAAGCATTCTATAATGGCCAATTTTTTCAAACGGAATTATAGTCGAATTTTTTACCGCATTATGTATTTCTTCGGAATCTTTAAACGGAATAACCTTATCAAATCTATCATGAATTAAAAGTAATTCATTAATATTTGATTGATTGATTTTATCTGCAATAACCATATCTTCTGCTTTTTCATTTACGTAACCTTCTACTTTAGATTTGAATAAATTAAATACTTTGTCATTAAAATCAAGCATGTTTTTAAAATGATTAAAAATATCTAAAAATTTATTATTACTTGTTAAAAAAACTACTTTATCCACTTTAAAATTTAATTCAGGCAACATGTAAGAAGTTACTGCCGAACCAAATGAATGGCTAATTATATGAATAGGTTGTTTTGGGTTTATAAATTCGATTAATTTTAGAAACGCATTTTTACTTTCTACTAAATTAGTTTTAGATTTTTTATGTGTTCCGTGACCTGGTAAATTAAAACCGATTACCTTATAATTTTGTTTTGCTAATTCTTTAGCAAATAACGTTAAACAACCTATATTACTGTTCCAACCATGCACTAAAAAAACTAGTTTGTCATCATTGTTTCCTAATTGGTAACATTTTAAATCTTCCTTTTCTAACGGAACCGTAAATTCTGTAGTTATATTGTAGAACTCTTTTTCTCTTATTTTAATCTTTTTTAACGTGACAGTTTGAAAGAGATTAAAAACGCTATTACTTGCTAATTTAGGTGATAAAAATGCTAAAAAATTCAAGTAATTTTTTATTATTTTGGTTATGATTTTCATAAATTATACTAATTGGTATTATTTGTTTTTTAATGCTTTTTGAATTAGTTCTTGATGATGCTCTACATGGTAACTTGTAAAATATAACATTTCTCTAATAGTTAAATAACCTAATAGTGGATGTGGAATAATGTAAGTATCCATTTTTTTATCGGTGTATTTATTTACTCTTTTAAGTAATTTAATCACTTCTTTTTCTAACTTTTTAAGCGACTGTTGTTTTTCGTTAAACGGAATAAAACGACTTGGTGTTGGTTTAGCAGTTTTTAATTTTTCTAGATAGCGTTTAACCAATTCTTCTTTAGTTTTAGAGGCTCTATTTGCCTTGCCAAACTTATATTGCAATACCCATTTAGGATACCCAAATGCTTTAGATAAAATTGCAACGCTTTTAATAATATGATCTAAATGCTGTCCAGAATTCCATTTGTTTTCAAAGGAATACCCATATTCTTGCTGTGTTAATTTGGTAACATAATGAGTAAAATCCATATGCTTCTCTTCTAACTCTTGTTTGATTAAATCTAAACTCATTTTTGCAATTGGTTTTTAATTAGTTCGTCTAAATGATTCATCATATCTAGTAAATATTTATCGTCTTTTAACATAACCGAAGTAAATATAGAGCCTTCAATTAAAGAAAATATACGTGCTCCGTAAAGATGGGCATCAATTTCATTTTTAATTTCATTTTGCTCTTGACCATCTATAATTATTTTCGCAATACTATCTTGCATTTTGGTTATGAGCGTTTTAACACGCTTAAACAACTTGGGATTTGTGAAATTTGCATCCACGCCAACATTCAAAATTGGACAACCACCAAAATTAATTCTATGAATATAATAATCGCGATAAAAATTGGTAATAGCGTATAATTTCGCAATAGGCGAATCTATAGTTGTAATAATGGTTTTTATTTTATTTACTATAAAATAAACATTATAATCAAAAGATGCTAAAGCCAATTCTTCCTTGTTTTTAAAGTTGCCATAAATTGCACCTTTGGTTAATTTTGTAGCTTCCGTAATGTCGGACATACTAGTTGCGGAATAACCATTTTTGTTAAAAATTGGCGCCACTTTTTCCAAAATAAATTGTTTTGTTTTTTCAGATTTTGTAATCATATTTATTAAAGCGCCTAAAGTATTTAAAGTTATAAGTGCCTAGAGTTTAGATTTGGTTGATGATTATTTAAATAATTAGCACAAGCGAATGCAAAACTGCACCAATAAAAAATAATATAGTAAGACCAATTACAAATTTTCCTTTTTGTTTTAAAAAAATAAATTGTTGAAAGAATCGAACAATCCAAAATCCAGCATAACCAAATAAGAAAATAGTACCGATTTTAGATTGTAACAATTCTTTTGTATAAAATAAATAAACCACTGCCATAAATAAGAACCAATAAATTAATTGCACATTCATTATTTGAGTAACAATTGCATTTGCTTTAGTTCCTTTTTTTAATGTTGTTTTCCAATTAAAAATTTTCCAAAATAAGATGTGAAAAATCACCAATAATAAATTGAAAATTCCACATAAATATAAGGCAGTAATCTTATCCATAATTTAAAATTCTATTACAAATATACAAAAATATACCGAATGGTATATTTTTAATGTGTTTTTTAAAAAATATTTTAGATCGCTTAAAAAAATGATGGATTAGTTTTGGAATTTATTTCTTGAGAATGCATAACTTACACGTATTGTGTAATTGCGTTTTTCGGTTAGGCTAAGATTTCGTTTGGGGTTTTAAAGCACTGAATTTTCGGTTTGTTGAATAGCTAAATGTAACAATTTTATATTTAATTTTTATCATTTAAATTTTAGTACATGACAAAAACACAACTTACTGATTATTAATAAATTAAACGTTAAATGATTAGTTTAAAACATTGATATTCAGTATATTAGTAGAATAATTTCAAAGATTTTACTAATGCAAAATACCAATGTTAATCCCAAAAGTACTGAATTAATATCAATTTTAGACACACAATTTAAAGGA
>JAMONN010000271.1 GCA_027065775.1 Flavobacteriaceae bacterium
CCATCAAAAAAGAAATCTCTTTAGAAGGAGTTGGTTTGCATACAGGTAAAAAAGTAAAAATGACTTTCAAACCTGGTGAAGAGAATAGTGGTTTTGTATTTGTAAGAACCGATTTAGAAGGTTCGCCATCTATTGAAGCAAAAGCATGTTACGTTACTGCAACCGAAAGAGGTACAAATTTAGAAAAAAAAGGCGTTATTATTAATACATCCGAACATGTATTAGCAGCAGCAGTTGGTCTAGATTTAGATAATTTAGTTATAGAATTAAATGCGCCAGAACCACCAATTATGGACGGTTCTTCTAAATTTTTTGTGGAAGCTTTAGAAAATGCAGGAATAGAAGAACAAAAAGCAGAAATTCATGAGTATGTAATTACTGAAAACATTTCGTTTAAAGACGAAGAAACTGGTAGTGAAATTATGATTATGCCAGCCGATAATTATAACATTACAACAATGGTAGATTTCGGAACCAATATTTTAGGAACACAAAATGCTACTTTAAACGATATTTCAGAATTTAAAGAAAATTTTTCAAGTGCAAGAACTTTTAGTTTTTTACATGAAATTGAAATGCTTTTAGATAATAACTTAATAAAAGGTGGCGATTTAAATAATGCGATAGTTTATGTAGATAAAGAAATTTCATCTGCAACAATGACCAAACTTAAAAATGCATTTAATAAAGAAGATATTACGGTTAAACCAAACGGAATTCTAGATAACCTTTCTTTACATTGGCCAAATGAAGCTGCCAGACATAAATTATTAGATGTTATGGGCGATTTAGCTTTAATTGGTTGTAGAATTAAAGGAAAAGTAATTGCTACAAAACCAGGTCATAAAGTAAATACAAATTTTGCAAAAAAATTAGCAAAACGTATTCAGCAAGAAAAACGTAATTATGTACCTAAGTTTGATTTAAATCAACCACCATTAATGGATATTGAAAAGATCATGAGTATTTTACCTCATAGACCTCCATTTTTGTTAATTGATAGAATTATAGAATTGTCAGACACACATGTTGTAGGAATGAAAAATGTCACTATGAACGAACCATTTTTCGTAGGTCATTTTCCAGGAGCACCAGTTATGCCAGGAGTTTTACAAATTGAAGCAATGGCACAATGTGGTGGTATATTAGTATTAAGTACAGTACCAGATCCTGAAAACTACCTAACATTCTTCATGAAAATTGATAATGTGAAATTTAAACAAAAAGTATTACCAGGTGATACCTTAATATTTAAAGCCGATTTAATTTCGCCAATCCGTAGAGGTATTTGCCATATGCAAGCATACGGTTATGCAAATAATAAATTAGTAGTTGAGGCACAATTAATGGCAAAAATAGCAAAGAAAGAGTAAATACTTTATGCTCTATGCAATATGCTTTATGCTTATTGCCTAAAGCCTAAAGCCTAAAGCAAATAAAATGAATCAACCTTTAGCATATATACATCCAGGAGCAAAAATAGAACAAAATGTTGTTGTAGAACCTTTTACAACAATTCATAATAATGTAGAAATTGGCGCTGGAACTTGGATAGGTTCTAATGTAACCATAATGGAAGGCGCAAGAATTGGTAAAAATTGTAGAATTTTTCCCGGAGCAGTGATTTCTGCAATACCACAAGATTTAAAATTTGAAGGTGAAGATTCACTAGTAGTTATTGGTGATAATGTAACCATTAGAGAATGTGTAACAGTAAATAGAGGTACAAAAGCACATGGAAAAACTGAAATTGGCGATAATTGCTTAATCATGGCAACCGTACATATTGCACACGATTGCATTATTGGTAATAACGCAATTTTGGTAAATGGCGTATTACTTGCAGGTCATGTAACTATTGGCGAATATGCAATAATTGGCGGTTTAGCAGGTATTCATCAATTCATTCATATTGGTAAACATGCCATGGTTTCAGGTGGTTCTTTGGTACGTAAAGATGTACCGCCATTTTCAAAAGCAGCAAAAGAACCTTTATCTTATGTTGGTATTAACTCTATAGGTTTAAGACGAAGAGGTTTTGAATCTAAAAAAATACATGAAATTCAAAATATTTTTAGAGTTTTATATCAAAAAAAGAATAACACATCTCAAGCAGTTGGTATTATTGAAGCTGAATTTGAAGCAACAACCGAAAGAGATACTATATTGCAATTTATACGCAATTCACAAAGAGGAATCATGAAAGGTTACTCTAGCGGAAATTAAGACAATTAAAAATTGAAGTTAGAAAATTCAACATTCAAAATCAAGAATTCAACATTTAAAAAATAAATTATGGCATCAACATCAGATATAAGAAGAGGACTTTGTATTAAGTTTAATCATGACACTTATAAAATAATTGAATTTCAACATGTAAAACCAGGGAAAGGTCCAGCATTTGTAAGAACAAAACTTAAAAGTTTAACTACAGGTAAAGTTGTAGATAATACTTTTTCTGCAGGTCATAAAATTGACGAAGTTAGAGTAGAAACACGTAAATATCAGTTTTTATATCCAGAAGGTGATATCTATCATTTTATGAATACAGATGATTATAGTCAAATTCAGTTACCAAAAGAAACCATTGATTCTGTTGAATTATTAAAAATGGAAGAAATAGTAACTGTAATTGTTAGATCGGAAGATGAAGTACCTTTATCTGTAGATTTACCTGCAAGTGTTATTTTAAAAGTAACACAAACAGAACCAGGTATTAAAGGTAATACTGCAACAAACGCCACTAAACCAGCAACGGTTGAAACAGGCGCAAGAGTAAATGTACCTTTATTTATTAACGAAGGTGATTTAATAAAAGTAGAAACTGAAAAAGGAACTTACAGAGAAAGAGTGAAGGCTTAGTATTGAGTAATCAGTTATTAGTGTTCAGTCATATCTGTAAGTAATAAGTAATTAAAATCTGTGAGAATCAGTTAAATCCGTGTTATCCGTGTTCCAATAAATGAAATTCCCAAAAACCTATACATTAAAAGAAATAGCAAAAATAACCAATACAGAATTTGTTGGTGATGCTGATTTTCCTGTTAAAGGAATTAACGAAATTCATGTAGTAGAAAAAGGCGATGTAGTTTTTGTAGATCATCCGAAATATTACGACAAAGCATTAGAATCTGCTGCAACAGTTGTATTAATCAATAAAAAAGTAGATTGCCCTAAAGGAAAAGCATTATTAATTTCCGATGATCCTTTTCGTGATTTTAATAAAATCTCAACTTATTTTAAACCTTTTCAACCAGCAAATAATAGTATTTCAAAATCTGCTAAAATTGGAATAAATACAGTAATTCAACCCAATGCCTTTATAGGAAACAATGTTGTTATTGGCGATAATTGTGTTATTCATCCAAATGTAATTATTTATGATAATTGTGTCATTGGTAATAATGTTATAATTCATGCAGGCACAATATTAGGAGCAGATGCTTTTTATTATAAAAATAGAGAAACAGGTTTTGATAAATTAATTTCTTGTGGTCGAGTTGTTATAAAAGATAATGTAGATATTGGTGCTGCTTGTACAATCGACAAAGGTGTTACAGGTGACACAACTATTGGCGAAGGTTCTAAATTAGACAACCAAATACAAGTTGGACACGATACTGTTATTGGTAAAAAATGTTTAATAGCAAGCCAAACAGGTATTGCAGGTTGTTGTATTATTGAAGATGAAGTAACCATTTGGGGACAAGTTGGTACAAATAGTGGGATAACTATCGGAGCAAAATCCGTAATTCATGGACAAACAGGAGTTACTAAATCGGTTGAAGGTGGAAAATCTTATTTCGGCACACCAATTACTGAATTTAGACAAAAATTAAAAGAATTAGCAACTTTAAGAAGATTATCAAAATAAATGAAAATAAATTCAAAATTTAACATTCAAAATTTAAAATTGAATTAATTTTGCATAACGATTAAACAATTCAACAAAAAAACGATATAAAATGAGTGTATTAGTAAATAAAGATTCGAAAATTATAGTACAAGGTTTTACTGGTGGAGAAGGTACTTTTCACTCAGAGCAAATGATTGCTTACGGTACAAACATTGTTGGTGGAGTAACACCAAAAAAAGGTGGGCAAACACATTTAGATAGACCAGTTTTTAATACGGTTGCAGATGCAGTCAAAACTGCTGGTGCAGATACTTCTATTATTTTTGTGCCGCCAGCATTCGCTGCAGACGCAATTATGGAAGCTGCTGAAGCAGGAATTAAAGTAATTATTTGTATTACTGAAGGAATTCCTACTGCCGATATGGTAAAAGTAAAAGCATATTTAGCAGGTAAAGATTGTAGATTAGTTGGTCCTAATTGCCCTGGAGTTATTACGCCAGGCGAAGCAAAAGTTGGAATTATGCCAGGTTTTGTTTTCAAAAAAGGAAATATAGGTATTATCTCTAAATCAGGTACGTTAACTTACGAAGCTGCAGATCAAGTAGTAAAACAAGGTTTTGGTATTACTACAGCAATTGGTATTGGTGGCGATCCAATTATTGGCACAACTACAAAAGATGCAGTGGAATTATTAATGAATGATCCTGAAACTGAAGCAATTGTAATGATTGGTGAAATTGGTGGTAATTATGAAGCTGATGCAGCAAAATGGATTAAAGCAGACGGAAATAGAAAACCAGTAATAGGTTTTATTGCAGGTCAAACTGCTCCTAAAGGAAGAACAATGGGTCACGCAGGTGCAATTGTTGGTGGTGAAGATGATACCGCAGAAGCTAAAATGAGAATTTTAAGAGAAAATGGAATTCATGTAGTAGAATCTCCAGCAGAAATTGGTAAAAAAGTTGCTGAAATTTTAGGAAAATAACTAATTGATAGATGATTTAAATTCATCGTATAGATTATAAATAATACATTTAAAGACTTCACTTCGGTGAAGTCTTTTTTATTAAACAATTCTCGGAAGTCAAACAATAATTTACATGAAAACCCTTATTTAAAAGTAAAATTTTTCTATTCAACCTTAAATCCGCAAAACTTTATTAAAAAATTTAAGACAATCCACTGTGCATAATAGTTAGCACAGTGTTTTGTCATGTAAATATTTTCACTTATTTTAGTGTTGTATAAAAAAAACAGTTTTAAA
>JAMONN010000272.1 GCA_027065775.1 Flavobacteriaceae bacterium
CAAACATTAACTTATCTTAAATTAGGTGGTTATAAATTAGGACTTTTAATGAATTTTAATGTTAAATTATTAAAAGATGGCATAAAAAGAATAGTTAATTCATTATGATGAAATATCGCAAAAATACCCAAAGAACATGTAAAGTTTCCCAAAGAAAACAATCTAACTTAACAAAATACAACTCTGCGAATCTTTGCGAATCTCTGCGAAAACTTTGCGATACTCTGCGATACAATATATTAACCGCAACAAAACTCCATAATACAAAATACAACTCTGCGAATCTTTGCGAATCTCTGAGGAAACTTTGCGATACTCTGCGATACAATATATACAGCGAACCTTTGCAAAACTTCTACGAAACCTTTGTGAAACCTTCACGATACTTTGCGTTACAACTTCAAATTGTTATAATTTTATTAATTACATCGTGTGCTAGCGAAAATTATTCCGATTTAATCGAAACCAATACTACGCTAAATTTAAAATTTAACACCTACCAAACAGGAACAAATACTAGTGCAAGAATTGGTTTAGATTGGGCATTATCTCAAATAGGAGCAAGTAAAACAGTTGCTTCTTTTAACGGAATTACCCAACAAGAAAACATATTTACAATTGATTATGAACAATTAGGTTTTAATGAAAATGCAAAAAATCAATTGGAAAAGTTACATCAAAAAATAAAAAATTCGCAAGAATATAAAACGACTAACGCAATTGATTTAGGTAGATATGTTGCACTGATTATTGGTGCGTCTGAACATTATTATAAAATTAATAATGTGCCCGAAAATATTAACGTAATTTTAGATAATTACACTTTGCAACCAAGCAAAGGTTATGTGGATAATTCACTAATATCTAACAAACATAGAATAGTAGAATTTTCTGAACAAAATGAGTTAAATCAATTGTTTTTAGCAACAGAAGTAGCACCAAATACCGGAGAAATATTAGAGTATGAAACCATAGAAATTATGAAAAACGGACATCTAAAATTTGGTATTTTTAATGCAAATGGCATTCGGAAAAATAACGCAACACCAACTATTTCTAGTGCTGGAAAACCAGGAAAATGTATGTGGTGTCACGAGAGTAAAATATCCCAATTATTTTCTGTTCAAAACGATTTTTCGGGTTACTTATCGTATTTAGAATTACAAGATACTTTAGTGAATTTTAATGAAAATCTTATAGAAAAACAACTCGCTTTATTTAATGGAGTAGATTTTAGTCAGCATCAAAATCATACAAAAATGGAATTACTTTACATCTCTTTTATGGAACCAAGCATAGAAGTATTGAGTAAAGAATGGAATTTATCAATTAGCCAAACACAAAATAAATTACAGAACCTCACGACACACCTACACGAAGAATTTGCCTTTTTAGGTGAACTATATCACAGAAATGAAGTTGAAGAATTTGCACCTTTTACAAGTTTAGCAATTTCAACAAGTGTTAGAGAAGCATCGGTAATTGAAGTAAATTATTTAGAATAATTAAGAAAGTTCTTGTTTTTTTATAAAAATATCTGCTAATTTTTTTTCAATTGGTAAGTGATAAAAATCGAAATTACATCTTAATTTAGCAATAAATTGTAGTGGTTTTAATAAGATATTCTGTTTAGAATACGCTAATTTTAAATAAAATTTAAATTTTTCGAAAAAAGCATATTTTGCATCGCTAACCCAAGGTCCAGATGTACCAATATAATCAAAATTAGACCATTCTTCAGTACTTTTTGGCAATTGATATCCTTCATCTGCAACTACATCAAAAGTTATTTTTGTTCCTGGATAAGGTTTAAAATAAAAAATTGGTGTAGAGAAATTTTTACTTTGTGCGTTTAACCTTTTTGCTACTTTTATAGTTTCTACAATACTCTTGTCAGATTCTTTAGGAAAACCAACAATAAAAGGGAAAATTACAGAAATACCAATATCCTTACATCTATCTGCACATTCAAAAACTTGCTCTAATTTAATGTCTTTTTTCATCCAATCCATCATTTCTTGAGAACCAGATTCCACACCAATTAACAATCTTCGTAAACCAGATTTTTTCAACAATTTAAAATCATCAATACTTAAACGCACACCTTGATCTGCTCGCATAGTTGCTGCCCAAGAAATGTTTAAATTTCTGTTTATAAATTCGTTAGCAATTTCAATAACTCTTTTTTTGTAGGTAAAAAATGTTTCGTCTTGAAAATTTAGATCTGTAAACTTATATTTTTTTTGTAATTTTTCAATTTCTTCTCCCATTCTGTCGGCATTAATTGAAGTCCATTTTCTGTTATAAACAAAAGGATCTGCACAAAATGAACATCTAAAAAAACAACCTGTAGAAGAGATATAATCAAATTGTCTTTTTTTCTTCTTTACAAAATACTTTTCTACATCAATAAAATCATAATTAATAGAAGGTAAATTATCCATCTTTTCAATTACTCTTGGTGGGTTTTTAATAATCTCGTTTTTATTATTTCTATAACAAATTCCTTTAATGTTTTTGAATAAATTGTTATTTCCATCAAGATGGGATTCTTTTTTTAATAATGAAATTTTGTTAACCAATTCTTTAAATGTTATTTCGCCTTGACCTTGCACCGAAACATCAATAAAATTAGTATCTTCTAGGGTTTCTTTTGGGAAAAGTGATGTGTGCCAACCACCCCAAATTGTAATGATTTCTGGTTTAAGTTCTTTAACTTTTTGAGTAATAAATAGTGCGTCTTTTATTGGTTTACCAGTTAAAACTGTAACACCAAAACAAATGGCATTATCAAGGTGTTTTTTAATTTGTAGTAATGGATTTTCATCAATTCGACCATCAATAATAATGATTTCGTATTTAGAAGCATCTAAATTTGAACCAATTGCTAAAAGTGCCAAAGGCAAGTCAAAAAAAACGGCTTTAGGATTATATAGAATTATTTTTTGCTTCAATAAAATTTCCTTTGTCTATAAAGTTCACTAAGTTTTACACATAGTTCACTTGGTTTTTATTTATATTTACCCAATAAATTAGATTGTGAAAATACAAAATTCAAAATATATATTAGCCCTTTTTCCGATAGGAGTTTTCCTGCTTTTCTATTTTCAATTAAAATTTGATGGTTTATACGGTCAAGATGCCTATGAATATCTACGATATAGTAAAGCACTTAAAAACTATTTAATTACAGGAGTAAATCCTGGAGATTACTTTTGGCCATTATTTTATCCTATTTTTGGCGCTTTACTTAGTTTTATTACCCAAAATGTAGCGGTAGCACTATTAATAGTTTCCGTTTTATCTTTTTCATTATCAGGTTTTTACCTGCATAAAATTATTAATTTACTATTTGCACAGGCAAAACATTCAGTAATTTATTTATTTGTATTTTTTATAGTATCACCTATTATTTTTAAAAACGGAATGTTAATAATGAGTGATATGCTAAGCCTTTGTTTTATTGTCTTGTCAGTTTATCACTTTTTAAAATTTAAAAAATTAAAGTTTCTTAAAAACTTCTACTTTTTAGCAGTTTTTAGTCTTTTGGCATTTATGACAAGATATGCAAGTGCTGTAGTGCTTTTACCATTTGTTATTAGTGGAGTTTGGTTGTTTTTTAAACATAAAAAAAGCCTAAAACACCTTCTTTTTATAGCTGTAATTTTAGGTGTTTTACTATTGCCACATTTTGTAATTAGAATGCAAAATCCCACAGCATTTTTAGCACATCAATGGGTGAAAGATTGGTCTTTTTTAAATCTATTTAAGCGTAATTTTTCAACAATAGATGGTAATTCTAAAAATAGTATGCCGAATATTATTTTTGTTTTTTCTAATTTTTTTCATCCTAGATTTTTATTTGCTGGTATTGTATTTATTCCTTTTTTATGGAAGTATTCTCTAATTAAAAAACTTAGAATTTATAATATTAGTATTGTTTTATACGCTTTATTTTTGGCTGGAATTCCGTTTCAAAATTCTCGGTTTTTAATAGTATCTTTTCCAATAATATTAATTATTTTATTTCCTGTTTTTAATTATTTATCACAATTAAAATTTATTAAAAATCTATTTGGTATAGGAATAGTTTTGAGTATTATTCTTCAATTTTTTCTAATCGCTAAGATTTTTAAAAGCACTTTAGATAGAAATAATTTTGAAATTGAAATGGCAAATCTATTACAACCTTATCAGCAAAAAACGTTATATAGTTTTGATGTTGACATTGCTTTACAAGGTCGGGATTTAGATTTTAACTATATAAACCTTTGGTATAAAAGATATTATAATTTACAAAAAGGCGATTTAATTTTATTTCATCCTACCAAATTTAAAGAGCAATGGCAAGGTAGAAATCCTATGTTAAATTTTAATCATTTTAAAGATAATTACAAATTAATAGTACTTAAAGAATTGCCACAAGGCTGGAAATTATACAAAATTGAATAGTCCTAAAAAACATATCGTTTTATTAACGCCAGGTTTTTCAGAAAGTGAAGAAGACTCAACTACAATACCTGCTTTGCAGATTTTTGTTAAGGCTCTTTTAGTTAATAATCCTCAGTATTCTTTAAAAATTATTACATTTCAATTTCCATTTACTTCAAAAAAATACAATTGGTTTGGTGCAGAAATTATTCCGTTAAACGGAAAAAATAAAAGAATTAATTACAAAAAATTAATTCCGAAAAAAAAATAGATCTTATACATAGTTTTTGGATTGGCGAATGTGCTTACATAGGTCAAAAATTTGCAAAAAAACATAAAATAAAACACCTAATTACTGCAATGGGTCAAGATGTAAAAGCAAATTCATGGTTAAATATATTTACTAAAAAGTACTTTAAAAATAGTTGTTTTATTACTTTATCAAAAAATCATCAAAGACTTTTATTAAAGAATTATAATCTCGATTCAACAATAATTTCTTGGGGAATTGACACAAATAATTTTCCTGAAAATCAAGATAAAACTATTGATATTTTAGGTGTTGGTTCGTTAAACGAAGTTAAAAATTATTCGCTCTTTTTAAATATAATTGCAGCATTAAATATTAAAGATTTAAAGGTCGAAATTATTGGTGAAGGCAATTTAGAAACGTATTTAAAAAGAGAAA
>JAMONN010000273.1 GCA_027065775.1 Flavobacteriaceae bacterium
CGCTACTTTTTCTAAAGCATCATAATCAATTCTACCAGTATCTTTTACAACACCATAAGAAACAAAATTATATAATTTACCCGAAAAATTTACTGGCGAACCATGAGTTAAATGACCACCATGCAATAAATCAAAACCTAAAACTGTATCGCCAGGTTTTAAAACTGCCTGATAAACTGCTGCATTTGCTTGCGAACCAGAATGTGGCTGTACGTTAACATATGCAGCATTAAAAAGTGCTTTTGCTCTATCAATTGCTATTTGTTCAACCTTATCAACAACCTCGCAACCACCATAATAGCGCTTGTTTGGATAACCTTCGGCATATTTATTTGTTAAAACCGAACCTGCAGCTTTCAATACATTTTTACTTACAAAGTTTTCGGATGCGATTAATTCTAAACCATTAATCTGACGTTTCTTTTCTGATTTTATAAGTTTAAATATTTGTTTATCTTTCATTAATACTTATTTAATTGTTTATTTGGTTATCGTTTATTGATTATTGATTAATTATAAATCGGCCAGTTTGACTCTATAAAATTATCACTATAAAAAAATTATGGTCAAAAATACGTAAATCATTTTGTATATATCAATAATCCGTATATATTTGATGTAAATTTAATTAACACTTTAAAATCTAAAAATGCAAATAACAGCAAACGATCCCAATCGAAAATCATGGTTAAAAGTAACTGATAATTCTGATTTTCCGATTCAAAATATTCCTTTTGGTGTTTTTTTAACTAAAGAAGACATTACAACAATTGGCACAAGAATTGGTGATTACGCCATAGATTTAGGTGCTTTACATCAATTAGGGTATTTTAAAGGAATACCACTTACTGATGATATATTTATGCAAGATTCGTTAAACGATTTTATTTCGGATGGCAGAAAAACTTGGCGATTAATTAGAAATAGAATTGCAGATATTTTTGATGAAACTAATTCTGAATTAAAAGACAATGCAAAAGATTTAGATATTGTCGTATTTAATTTAAATGAAGTAGAAATGCTTTTACCAGTAAATATTGGTGATTATACTGACTTTTTTGCAAGTAAAGAACATGCCACAAATACAGGTACTATGTTTAGAGATCCTGAAAATGCCTTACTACCAAACTGGTTGCATTTACCTGTTGGTTATCATGGTAGAGCATCTTCTATTGTAGTTTCTGGCACAGATATACCTAGACCAAAAGGACAAACAATACCAAACGATTCTAAAACACCTGTTTTTGGTCCAACAAGATTATTAGATTTTGAAATGGAAATGGCATTTATCACCACAGATGTAAATCATTTAGGCGATGCAATATCTATAGATGAAGCAGAAGATTATATTTTCGGAATGGTTTTATTTAACGATTGGTCTGCAAGAGATATTCAAAAATGGGAATATGTACCATTAGGACCATTTTTAGGAAAAAGTTTTGCTTCAACCATTTCTCCTTGGATCGTTACTATGGATGCTCTAGAACCATTTAGAGTAAAAAGTCCTAGACAAGAACCAAAACCTTTACCTTATTTATTACAAAGTGGCGATCATGGTTTTGACATAAAATTGCAAACTGCTATAAAACCACAAAACCAAGAAGAAACTATTGTTTCCAATTCTAATTTTAAATATATGTATTGGACTATGAATCAACAATTAGTACATCATACTATAAATGGTTGTAATGTTAGATCTGGTGACTTGATGGGATCTGGTACTATTTCTGGTCCAACCAAAGATAGTTACGGTTCTATGCTAGAACTTTCTTGGCGAGGAACTACGCCTGTAAAACTTAATAATGGTGAAGAAAGAAAGTTTATTAATGATTTTGACGAAGTAATTATGCGTGGTTATTGTAAAAATGACTATATTCGCATTGGATTTGGAGATTGCATAGGCAAAATCCTACCAACAAAATAAATGATTAGTTCCCCTTTTCATTTTATAGAAACCCTTAACAATTAATTGTTAAGGGTTTTCTCTTTTAAATATCTTGCACAACTCGTACAATAATTCTATTTTTGGAAAGTAATCAAAAATATTTCTAAAATGAAAAATTTACAATTAATTATTATTTTAATAAGTTCATTTTTAATCTCTTGTGGAGGAGTCAAAAAAACAAAAAACTCCATTTCTTCCGGAGATTATGATAACGCTTTTGAAAATGCAATTAAAAGGTTAAAAAAAGATAAAAATAAAAATGCAAAACAAATTCCGCTTTTAAAAGAAGCGTTTGACAAAGCAAATAACAGAGATGTAACTGAAATTACAAATTTAAAAAACAGAACAGATGCGCAAAGTCTAAAACGTGTATATAAAAAATATATGCAAATGGATGTCAGACAAGACGAAGTCATATTATTAAAACCATTAAGTTATGATGGCAAAGTTTATAATTTTCCTATAAAAGATTATTCAAAAAAAATAGCAGTAGCAAAAACAAAATATTCCGATAAGATATATGCAACTGCACAACCACTAATGAATAATAGTAAAGCGAATGCGAGAAAAGCATTTTTAATTTTAGAAGAAATTCAAGTAATTAATCCTAATTATCGAACAGATTTAAATAACCAAATTCTTCAGGTTAAAAAAGGAGGAATGGATTATGTTTTTATTAAATTACATAACAGTGTGAATAGCCAATTACAAGATTCTACATCACAAAGTATTTTAAATAATTTTATTGATATTAGAACTGGTGATTTTGACAATAAATGGGTTACTGTTCATAATAAAAAAGATTATTCTATTAGTTATGATTATCAAACGGATGTTTTTTTAGATAAAATAACTGCAATACCTGAAAAAACAAATTCACAAGTTGTCGCACAAGAAAAAGATGTACAAACTGGTTGGAATTACAAATTAGATGGCGATGGTAATAGAGTAAAAGATGCTGAAGGTAATGATATTAGAACAGCAAAAATGGAGAAAATAAAAGCAACTGTTACGTTATATCAACAAGTAAAATCAACTATTTTAGATGGTAAAGTAAGTATTAAAAACCTTAAAACTGGTAAGATTGTTAATGCAACACCTTTAAATGGCGAAGCAAAACTTGAAAATCTATATGGTATTTACAAAGGTGACCCTAAAGCAATTGAAGAAAAATATCACGAAGCATTACAAAAGAAAAAAGCAAAATTCCCGGAAGATAGTGCCTTTAATAAATTTGCTTTACAAACTTTTAAACAAAAAGTAGAAATGCTAATTGGCAAATTAAAATTTTAATTTTGGCATAGTACTTGAAATATATAAAGTCCATTAGTTTATCGCTAATGGGATTTTTATTTATATGAATCTTTAAAATCAAAATATTATGAAGAAAATTACAATAGTATTTAGCATTCTCTTTTTGATTATTGCATGCAATAGCGCAAAAAGAACACAAAAAGTAATTGCAAACGGAAATTACGACAAGGCAATTAGTCTTGCTGTAAAAAAGTTACGTAAAAATAAAACTAGTAAAAAGAAACAAAATTTAATTGTTTTATTAGAAGAAGCTTATGCAAAAGCAGTAAATGAAGATAACAGAAGTTTAGCTAGTTTTAAACTAGATCAAAACCCTGCTATTATTGAATCTATTTATGAAACTTATATCGCTTTAGATAAAAGGCAGGATCTAATAAGACCAATTTTACCTTTATATATTAAAAGTAAGAATAGAAATGCAACTATTAATCTTAACGATTATTCTATCGAAATTAATAATGCAAAAACAACTTTATCAGATTATTTATATGCCAATGCAAAAAACTTACTAAAGAGCAAAACAAAAAAAGATGCTAGAAAAGCATACGAAGATTTGAGTTATTTAGATAAAATAAACCCTAATTTTAAAGATGCGAATACATTGTTAGATAAAGCACATTTTATAGGTACTAATTTTGTGGAAGTAAAACTTTTAAATAAGACCAACCAAATAATACCTAGAAGATTAGAAGATGACTTATTAGATTTCAATTCGTATGGATTAGATAAATTTTGGACTGCATTTCATAGTACAAAAGACACTAAAATTAAGTACGCTTATCAGTTAAAATTATTGTTTAACAGAATTGAAGTTAGTCCAGAACGATTCCTTGAAAAACAAATTTTATTAGAAAAAGAAATAATAGATGGTTTTGAATATGTTTTAGATCGTGATGGCAATGTTGCAGTAGATAGTCTTGGCAATAGTATTAAAAAAGATAGATATATTATTGTAAGTGCAGATTATTTTGAAATGCACCAAGAAAAAGCAAGTCATATTGATGCTGAAGTTGTTTTAATAAACTTGCAAACAAATCAAGAAATGGAAGTATTCCCGATAGATAGTGAGTTTATTTTTGTGCATGATTTTGCAGAAATGAGTGGTGATATTAGAGCGTTAAATCATGATGAAAAACAATTAATTAAATTAAGAGAAGTTCCTTTTCCTAGTAGTGAACAAATGATTTATGATACTGGTGAAGATTTAAAAAATAGATTGAAAGATTTTATTTCAGGTCTTAAAATTTGATGCAAAACAGAAAATCTGACAATAGAAAATTACCAAGACAATAAATTTAAAGTTGGTCAAATTTGGAATTATAAAACTCGAAAAGGAGAAGAAAATTCTAAAATTGAAATACTCAAAGTTGAAAAATACGAAAAAGAGGGGATAATTATTCATATATATGTAAATAAGCTAAAAGTGAAAAATCCTAATAAACCTACTGGAATTTCAGATGAAATTGGACATTTACCATTATCGAAAGATGCCATTTTGAAAAGTGTAACAACACTTGCTTCGGAAAACAATGAATTACCATACTTTACGGACGGATATAAAAACTGTAAAAATGCTTTTGACAATAATACAGGAGGAGTATTCTCTATATCAGTTAAAAAAGCGGTGCAGTTTGTTGAAGAAACAATGAATTGAAAAGAGTAAATGAATAAAACGAATGCACAACAAAGTAATAAGAGTC
>JAMONN010000274.1 GCA_027065775.1 Flavobacteriaceae bacterium
GCTAATGCAAGACCAAGTTAATAACTTAATTAATAAAGGTATTAAAGCGATTGCCATAACTTCCAAATTATCCGAAGATGAAATTATCATCGCTTTTGATAATATGCAATTTGGCAACATTAAGTTTTTATATCTTTCGCCTGAAAAATTGCAATCCGAATTTATACAGCAAAAAATTAAACAATTAAACATAAATTTAATTGCCATTGATGAAGTACACTGTATATCGGAATGGGGTCATGATTTTAGACCAAGTTATTTAAAGATAAACCTTTTAAAAGAACTAAAACCAAACACAAAATTTATTGCATTAACAGCAACTGCAACCGAAAAAGTTACGAATGATATATTACTAAATTTAGATTTAAAAGATGTAAAATATTTTAAAAAGACTTTTTATAGAAAAAATTTAGCCTATCAATTATTTAAAACAGATGATATTTTAGATAAATTAAAGCGAATATTAACCAAAACAAACAAACCAAGTATCATTTATGTAAATTCACGCAAACAAACCAAAACCATTAGTAATTATTTAAATTTGAATAATTTTAAAAGTTCCTATTATAATGGCGGTTTGACTATTACCGAAAAAGAGATTGCTTTTAATAATTGGTTATTAGAAAAAACACCTATAATGGTTGCTACTAATGCTTTTGGCATGGGAATTGACAAAGATAATGTTGGTGTTGTAATTCATCTAAATTTACCAAATAGCATAGAGAATTACATGCAAGAATCTGGTCGTGTTGGCAGAAATGGTGATAAAGCTTTTTCCGTTTTATTGTATAACGAAAATACTATTTTAGAGTATAAAAAAAGAGTAAATAAAAATATTATTGATAAGAAACAGGTTGCCAAAATATATAAGTTAATAAATCAACATTTATATATTTCTTTAGGTGAATTATTCGATAAAAAATACCTATTTAACCTTCAAGAATTTTGTGCTAAATACAGTTTAGACATTTTAAAAACGTATAATACTATAAAAATATTAGAAAAAGAAAGCATTCTTATTTTTGAAGAAAATTATAACCGAAAAAGCAGTTTGCAATTTTGTACAACCAGCAATTTTGCTGTTAATTACGCACAAAAACATCCCAAACTAAAACCTTTAATACAATTATTATTAAGAAGTTATGGCGGTATTTTTGATAATAGAACAATGATAAATGAATATTATTTAGCAAAAAAATTACAACAAACCAAAAACGAAATCGTATCACAATTAAATTATTTAACCGCAGATAAAATTGTAAATTATCATAGACAAGTTACACAAAGTAATTTGCAATTTTTAGTAATGAGAGAAGATGACAAAACCATAAACCGAATAGCAAAAAATATTAAATCACGAAATATTCTAAAAAAAGAAAAAGCAGTAACTTTATTAAACTATGTTACCAATAACAAAATTTGTAGAAATGTACAATTACTAACTTATTTTGCAGAAAAAAATATTACAGAATGTGGAATTTGTGATGTTTGCATTTCACAAAAAAATTCAAAAATTGATTTAAAAAATATTGCGGTTAATATCCGTTTATTATTTAAACAAAAGAAAAAATTAAGCGCAAAGGAAATTGTACTTTCGCTTAACGAAAAAGAAGAATTTGTATTAAAAACACTACAAATTTTATTAGAAAAAAAGATTCTTAAATTAAATGAAGAAAACAAATATGAGCAACGATAAAAGAGATATTAGAATCGTATTTATGGGTACGCCAGAATTTGCAGTTACCATATTAAAAGGTCTTTTAGACAACAACTATACTGTTGCTGGTGTAATAACAGCACCCGACAAACCTGCTGGTAGAGGTCGCAAACTAAACCAAAGTGCTGTGAAAAAGTTTGCCCTAGAAAATAATTTAACATTATTACAACCAACAAATCTTAAAAATGAAGATTTTCAAAAAGAATTAAAAAATCTAAATGCTAATTTACAAGTAGTTGTTGCGTTTAGAATGTTACCAAAATCCGTTTGGAATATGCCAAAATACGGTACTTTTAACCTTCATGCATCACTTTTACCAGAATATCGTGGCGCTGCACCAATAAATTGGACTATTATTAATGGCGAAACAAAAACTGGTGTTACTACTTTTTTTATTGATGAAAAAATTGATACTGGCGAAATTATACTTCAAAAAGAAATCAAAATTGATCCAGAAGAAAATGCAGGAAGTCTACACGACAAATTAATGCATCTAGGTGCTGATTTAGTTTGCAAAACCATCAAAAAAATAGCATCTAAAAAAGTAAAAACGAAGTCACAACCAGAAAGAGAGAATAAATCGGCATCTAAAATATATAAAGAAGATTGCAAACTAGATTTTAATAATGATATAGATAGTATATATAATAAGGTAAGAGGACTTTCGCCATATCCTGTTTCATGGACAACTATCTATAATGATGGAAAAGAAATTGAAGCGAAAATTTATAAAGCCGAAAAAGAAGTTATTAAACACCAATATAAAATAGGTAAAATCATTACCACTAAAAAGGAATTAAAAATTACCGCAAAAAATGGTTACCTAATTATCACGGAATTAAAAATTGCTGGTAAGCGAAAAATGGATATTGTTAGTTTTTTAAACGGCTTCACTTTTCACGAAGATGCATTTGTTAAATAAACTTTGTTTAATTGTTTAATTGTTCAATTGTTCAATTGTTTAATTGTTTAATTGTTTAATTGTTTAATTGTTTAATTGTTTAATTGTTTAATTGTTTAATTGTTTAATTGTTTAATTGTTTAATTGTTTAATTGTTTAATTGTTTAATTTAACTCCTTAAACCCTATTTATTAAGGTTTTTAAGTTGTTTTTTACTATGGTTATTAACAAAAACGCGTTTTTATTAACAAAAATGCGTTTTTTTATTACTATTTATTGTACAAACCCTTATAAAACCTATATTAGCTACGCTTAAGAGCAAAAGTATTTTATTAATCATATTAAAAATTAAATTTATGAACAAATCACAATTAATTGACGCAATGGCTTCAGAAGCTGGAATTTCAAAAGCAGCAGCAGGAAAAGCATTAGCAGGAATGATGGGAGCAGTAAAAGGTTGCCTTAAAGGTGGAGACAAAGTTTCTTTAGTAGGTTTTGGATCTTGGTCAGTTTCTAAAAGAGCTGCAAGAAATGGTAGAAACCCACAAACTGGTGCTACAATCAAAATCGCTGCTAAGAATGTTGTAAAATTCAAAGCAGGTTCTGAATTAAAAGGATGCGTAAACTAGTTATTAGTTTATCGTTATAAAAGAAACTCCCAAATTGGGAGTTTTTTTTTGTTTTATTTTTGCTATATTTATACTTTCAAATAAAACATGTCAGAAAACATATTAAATAAAGGAAATTTATTAATTGCAGAACCATCTATATTAAATGATCGCTCATTTAATAGATCTGTGATTTTATTAACAGAACACAATCAAAATGGTACGGTTGGTTTTATTTTAAATAAACCATCAGAATATCTACTTAAAGATTTAATACCAGAATTAGGTTCAAATCATATAGTATATATTGGCGGTCCGGTTTCTGAAGATAATTTATATTTTTTACATCGCATACCTAATTTAATTCCTGATAGTATAGAGGTTAAAGATGGTATTTTTTGGGGTGGGAATTTTGAAGTAATTCAACAATTACTAATTAAAGATAATATCTCACCTAACGACATACGTTTCTTTTTGGGATATACTGGTTGGTCTGAAAATCAATTAGAAGAAGAAATGGAACAAATTTCATGGTTTGTAAAAGAAAACACTTATGAAAATATTTTAACAGTACAACCTAATTCCTTTTGGAAAGAAGAACTTTTAAAATCTGGTGACGAATATCAAATTTGGGCGAACGCCCCTAAAGATCCAAGATTAAACTAGATTTTGATTAATTATTGATGAATCTTCAAATAGAGTTTTAATTTTCTCAACAATTGTAATATCAAATTCTTTTTTTCGATATTTAGTAACTGCCTGTATACCAATAATTGAATTGGTAATAAATAACGCATCCGATTTTTGTAATTCAAACGGTGATATTTCTGCTTCTAAAATCACAAAATCAGCCGATTTTTGTAATGTTTCAATCAGTTTTTTACGAATAATTCCTTTAATACAACCATCAGAAATTGGTGGCGTTTTTATTTCGTTGCCTTTTATTAAAAATATATTTCCATTGGTTACTTCGACAACATTCTTTTTTTCGTTAATTAAAATACAATTCTCTAAATTATTTTCTTTAGCATAAATACTCGACAACACATTAATTACTCTGTTAGTCGTTTTTAAAGTTGATAATAAACCCGAATATATTGAATAATCTTTAAATAAATCTATTTCGTATTTATTTGGTTTATTAATTTCTAGACTTGACACTTCAATTAAAAAATTAATAGTGTTAGTCTTTGGTAAATATAAACCACCATATTTTCTAAAAATCTGCATTTTAATTCTTACTAAATCACTTAAATTATTCAGTTCAATTGTTTTTTTAATCTGATTTTCTAAATAATCTAATGTGAAATAATTTGGTATTTCCATACGTAACATTCGCATAGAAGCAAGCAATCTAAAGTAGTGATCTTCGAAAAATTGAATACTACCGCCTTGAAACTTAAGTGTTTCGAACAAAGCATCCCCATAAGAAAATGCTCTATTATTATACAGTAAGTTTAATTTATTTTCCGTAATAAAATCTCCGTTAAAGTTTAGCATCACCTATTTATTTATAAAAAAACCATCAGCATTTTTACCGATGGTTCTTTGTAGCGAGGAGCGGACTTGAACCGCCGACCTCTGGGTTATGAATCCAGTGCTCTAACCAGCTGAGCTACCTCGCCAAATTTAAGATTGCAAATATAAAAAGTTATTTAATCTTAGCAAGTAAAATTTAACTAATTTTCATACATACTATTTTGGTAAATTCATATATTACAATGCTCATATAATTCTGAATATAAACAGTTTTATTCCTCTTTCAATTCGTTCTTTTTTATTTGCTTTTAAAGATATTCATCATTACACAATTGTTAATTCTACTTTAAAATAAATACTAATGAGTGCTATGCACTTCTTAGTTTTTATTCAATTATGTAAAGAAAAATAATTCTTGTCCCTAAATCGCAATTATATAAACATTTTAGTATATTGTCAAAAATTATAATATTATATGAAAATGACTGAAAAGATAAAGTTTGAAATAGAGTTCCCAATACATGCTTCTGCAAATTTCTTGCATCATTATTTGGCATCTCCTGACGGTTTAGGCGAATGGTTTGCAGACAATGTAAATTCCAGAGGTGAAATCTACACGTTTTTTTGGGATGGTTCGGAAGAACAAGCAAGACAAAAAGTATTCAGTAAAGAAGAAAAAGTAAGATACCATTGGTTAGAAGATGAAGATGAGGATACTTATTTTGAATTTAAAATAATAATAGATGCCTTAACTAATGATGTGTCACTTATTGTAACCGACTTTGCAGACGAAGATGAAGTAGAAGATCAAAAAATGTTTTGGGAAAACCAAATAGACACTTTAAAACGTGCTATTGGCGCATAAAATAGCATACTTTGCAAATCACAAAACTCTTGATTTTTTTTTCAAGAGTTTTTTTATTGAGTTTAGTTTTGTAAATTTATCCAAACTTAAATTATGAAAACACAACAACAATGGTTTGATGAATATGCTGTGAGTCATCAAAATAAAAACAATCAATTAATACATTACATCTGTGTTCCCGCAATTTTTTTTAGTATTGTTGGTATGTTTATGAGTATAAACACTTCTTTTTTACAACAAAAAATAAATATCGGCAACCCTTTAATTGAAAATTGGGCCTTTTTATTAATCGTTTTATTATTGGTTTTTTATTTTAGACTATCATTAAAAACATTTATTTTAATGTTACTATTCTCTATTATTTGCCTTGTTGGTAATTATTATTTAAGTACAGTATTACCGTTATTTTACACATCATTGATGATTTTTATTATCGCTTGGATTGGGCAATTTTACGGCCATCATTTAGAAGGTAAAAAACCTTCCTTTTTAAAGGATTTACAATTTTTATTAATTGGACCTGCTTGGGTTTTTAAAAAAATATTTTCTTAACCAATTAACTTTAAAATGACTAAAAATCTAATAACATTCGAAGATTTTACTAAAGTAGACATTAGAATTGGTACAATTATTAAAGTGGACGATTTTCCGAAAGCGAGGAAACCTGCGTATCAGATTCATATAGATTTTGGTGATTTAGGTGATTTAGGTGATTTAGGTGATTTAGGTGATTTAGGTGATTTAGGTATCAAAAAAACTTCTGCTCAAATTACTACGCTTTATTCTAAAGAAGAATTATTAAACAAACAAGTTTCTGTAATTGTAAATTTTAAACCTAAGCAAATTGCAGATTTCATGAGCGAATGCTTGATTTTAGGCATTCAAAATGGTAATGATGTTACATTATTAGAAGTTGATGGTAATGTTAAAAATGGTGAAGTTGTTAGTTAAATTTAATTCTATTTTGAATAAAAAAGTAAAAATATTATTTTTGTTTTTTGGAATTATGATAATCTATTCATTATCATACAAATCAATATCCAATAGAGTTTCTAAATCTTATGGTTTTGAAATGAATAAAAAAAGAGCAGAATTAAATTTAATTACTATTAAAAGAGATTGGAGTCTTGATAGTATTGAAAATTTAACTGATGAATATAATATTTTTGATAAGAAACCAAATTTATGGGATAAAATTAAAGATCAAAATATATACTGTCAAAACTGGTCTTTAAAAGGTAAAGACACATTAAAACCTTATCATAAAACTAAAAGAATTTTTTATATAAAAAGTTTTTGGTTCTGGAAAAACAAAATCGAATACGAATCCAACATTTATATCAATCCTATAAATAAATATGAATATATTGAATTAAGTAATGATTTTTATTTTGTTGATAACAACTTTCATAATAGTATGGACACTCTTAAAACTAAGTATAAAATAGAGTTAGAAAAAAAATATAATGATAGTCTAAATAGAATTGGATACTGGAAATGTGGCACAGATTTATTTGATTTGAAATTCGATACAATAGGAATATCACAATCAAAAACCAATAATATATTAAATAATTGGAACATTAAAAGAAATTAATATTCTTTATCTTACTATTAAAAGTTCAAGTATCGAAAATTATGACAACCAAACTACAAAACCTTAAAACCAAACTAAAAGGCGAATTACATTTCGACCAATTACATAAAGCAATTTATGCTACAGATGCTTCGGTTTATAGAAAAACACCACTGGCGGTTGCATATCCAAAAGTTGATGCTGATATTAAGGAATTAATCCATTTTGCAACAAAAAATGACATCACATTAATACCAAGAACTGCAGGAACATCATTAGCAGGACAATGTGTTGGCGACGGTATTATAGTCGACGTTTCTAAACATTACACACAAATTCTCGCTTTTGATGAACGTAACAAAACTGTAACCGTGCAACCTGGTGTTATTAGAGGTGAACTAAATTTATTTCTAAAACCTTTCGGGTTATTTTTTAGTCCAAATACTTCAACTTCAAACAGATGTATGCTTGGTGGCATGGTTGGTAATAATTCTTCTGGCACAACTTCCATTCAGTTTGGTGTTACTCGTGATAAAATTTTAAGTCTGCAAACTATTTTAAGTGATGGTTCTGAAGTAGAATTTAATTCACTAAACGAACAGGAATTTAGAAATAAAAGAAATGGTGATTCATTAGAAAATAAAATCTACAAATCTCTTCATAGAGAATTATCAAATCCTGAAAATCAGCAAGAAATTTTAGAACATTTTCCTAAAAAAACAATTCATCGTAGAAATACTGGTTATGCTGTAGATTCGCTTTTATATTTTAAATCTTTTGGTGGAAAAAAAGAAACAATCAACCTGTCCGAATTACTTTGTGGTAGCGAAGGAACATTAGCATTTACCACAAATATCACCTTACAATTAGATGATTTACCACCAAAACATCGCATTTTAGTTGCATCGCATTTTAATTCGGTTAACGAGAGTTTACAAGCAGTTCAGATTGCCATGAAACACAATTTATATCTATGTGAATTAATGGATAAAACAATTTTAGATTGCACCAAAAATAATCGAGAACAAGCAAAAAATCGCTTCTTTATAGAAGGTGATCCTCAAGCAATTTTGATGTTGGAAGTTAAAGCGAATTCCAATAAGGAAGTTACAGTTTTAGCAGAGAAATTAATTGCCGAATTAGAAAAAAATCAATTTGGTTATGCACATATCAAAATCAAAAATAAAGAAATTGATAAAGTTATTCAACTCCGAAAATCAGGTTTAGGTTTATTAGGTAATATGATTAGCGATAAAAAATCGGTTGCATGTATCGAAGATACCGCGGTTGCATTAGAAGATTTACCAAATTATATAAGTGACTTCACTAAAATGATGAATTCTTATAATCAAAAAGCAATTTATTACGCACATGTTGGTGCTGGCGAATTGCATTTAAGACCTATTTTGAATCTTAAAAAAAGTGAAGATGTTATTTTATTTAGAAAAATAACCACTGAAGTCACCAAATTAGTAAAAAAATACAAAGGCTCTTTAAGTGGTGAACATGGCGACGGAATTGTACGAGCAGAATTTATTCCGTTTATGCTTGGACAAAAAAACTATGACTTATTAAAGCGAATAAAATATACTTTCGATAAAAACAACATCTTCAATAAAGGCAAAATAATAGACGCTTTTAAAATGGATGAATCGCTTCGTTATAAAGTTAACAGTCCCGAAAATTTAGAAGAACCCAAAACAGATACTTTATTAAATTTTGATGACAATAATGGCATTTTACGTCTTACCGAAAAATGTAATGGCTCTGGCGATTGTAGAAATTTAGAAATGGACAAAAGTGTCATGTGCCCTAGTTATAAAGCAACTAAAAACGAAAAAGATAGCACAAGAGCAAGAGCAAACGCGTTGCGCGAATTTTTAACAAATTCCGACAAAGAAAACAAATTCAATCATAAAGAATTAAAACAAGTTTTTGATTTGTGTCTAAGCTGTAAAGCATGTGCAAGTGAATGCCCAAGTAATGTAGATGTTGCTATTTTAAAAGCAGAATTTTTACATCAATATTATAAAGATAATAAACCTAGTTTTAGAGATAAACTATTTGCAAACAATAGTACTTATGTTCAAAAAGCACACTTCGCTCCTACTTTAGCAAATTTTGTTTTGAATCGAAAAATTGTAAAACGAATTTTAAATATTACTATAGAAAGAGATTTACCTAAAATTGTTAAAATAACTTTCAGAAAATGGGTTGATGAAAATGAAGTTGAAGTTGAAAATTCAAAATTTAAAAACAAACTCCTTTACCTTTTTATAGATGAATTTACTAATAATTACGATGTTCAAGTCGGTATAGATACTTATGAATTACTCACAAAATTAGGTTATACTGTTTTAATAACACAACATTCAGAAAGTGGTCGCTCTCAAATTTCAAAAGGTTTTTTATCGGATGCTAAAAATATTGCGAATAAAAATATTGCTATTTTTCATGATAAAATAACTTCAAAAATACCACTTGTAGGAATCGAACCTTCGGCAATTTTAACATTTAGAGATGAATATTTACGTTTAGCAGACGAGCAATTATTAGCAAAAAAAATAGCAAAAAACACTTATACTATTGAAGAGTTTCTTGCTAAAGAAATTGATAATGGCAATATAAAATCCAATTCGTTTTCAACAGAAAATAAGACAATTAAAATCCATTCGCATTGCCATCAAAAAGCGTTATCTAATCAATTAGCAACTTTTAAAATATTGAATTTACCACAAAATTTTAACGTAACTGTCTTCAATACAGGTTGCTGTGGCATGGCGGGTTCTTTTGGTTATGAAAAAGAACATTATGATATTAGTATGCAAATTGGCGAAAATTCCGTTTTTCCTAAGATTAGAAATTGTGATAAAGAAATTGAGATTGCAGTTTCTGGTACTAGTTGTAGGCATCAAATATTTGATGGTACTAAACGAAAAACATTACATCCTGTTAGTATTTTGAATGGTGTACTATTATAAAAATTTTTATATTATATAGAAGAAAAATATTAATTGCTATTTTAATAATTTTTATTGTAACTTTGTATTTCAAAGTACTTTTAATAACAAATAAATACAAAAAACAATGAAAGAAATAAATTTACCCTATCACTTAATCTTACCGATAATAATTTCTATTTTTATTTTAGGATTATTAATTTATAAGAAAAAAAAAATGTTTAAGAATGGGAAATGGTTTTGGATTAGTTTAATCGTTTTTTTCACTATATATCTTCTAATTGTTAGTGGAGCAACTTATATGGATATTTCAGCACAATTAAATTTACAAAAATTTGACTTAAATGGAGATGGATTTTTTAATGGTAGCGAAATTACACCTGATCAAAAAGCAGCAATGAAAACCTTAACTAATGATACTGGAAGAAACTTTTCTTTTATAATTGGTTTATTTCTCTCTGGAATAATTGCATTCATTGTTTTGGTTATTGGAAAAATTTCTCAGAATATAAAAAACTATAAAATAATCAATAAAAAAAATATCTAATTGACTTACAAGTGATTAATAAATCTTAGTATTATAATTCTCAGGATATTTTCCCGAAATATTTTCATAAAAATCTTGTATTTGTTGCATATCATCTTCAAAAGAATCTGACAAATGAATCAAGTTTCCAACACCAGCAATTTTCTCTTTGTAATCTAGATAACCTAATGCAACAGGAACTTTGGCATTTTTAGCGATGACATAAAATCCTTTTTTCCATTTGCCAACTTTTTTTCTGGTTGCTTCCGCAGGCACTAACAATACTAGTTTATCATTGGTGTTAAATAAATTTACAGCAAAATCTACTAAATTATTTTTCTTTCCTCTAGTGACTCCAATCGCTCCCATTTTCTTAAAAAAATAGCCAATAAATCCTTTGGTATAATTATCTTTTATAAAAAATTTAGCATCAACACCATGTCGCCAATAAATCGCTATTGCATAAAGCAAATCCCAATTAGAAGTATGTGGCGCAGCAATCATCACACATCTTTCTGTGCTATATTCTGTTTCATATTTTGATTTCCAACCTGAAACAAAAAAAATGAAATTGGCGATAAGTTTTTTCATTAATTTGTACTTAAATTTATCTAATTAATAGGTTTCAAATATATACAAATTTAATCCAAATAAATTTACTTAACCACTAATTGTTTATTAATAAACGAATCATCCGTTTTTAATTTTACAAAATAGACACCTGCATTTAATTTTGAAATATCGACATTTAAAATATCTTCTGCGGACTTAAACTCTTTATTTTCAACTTGTTTACCAAGTACATCATAAATAGAAATATTTAAATTCTGGATATTATCCGTCAAAGAAAAACTTAATAATTCAGACGCAGGATTAGGATACATAATAATATTTCTTAAAAATTCATCAGCAACACTTGCTCCGTTATTAACGTTTACGACAACTTCTACTCTATCACTAACGCATTTAGGTTGCTGTAATTTCCAATTATAAAAAGAGTAATAGAATCCAAAGGCATCGGTACCTGCAGTACTTCGTTTTATAGTAATATAACGTTCTACTTTATACGGGTAATTCACATTACTATTATTCCTAAATAACTCCACACCATTTGTTCGTAAAATTCTCAAATCTCGCCCAACTGGTATATCAAAATCAATAATTAATTCTTGCGTTCCGCTTAAAACAGCAAACGTTTGACTTTGCAGTGCATTACCATTATTATCTTGCAGTTCAATTTCTAAATTACCTGAAATTGAAGCGTTTATAGTTATTTTATGTAATGTAATCGCTTCAAAACAATCAAAAACTAAGGCTTTAGTTCCTCCAAAAAAAGAGCCATTAGAATTACTACTTGGCGAAGAAATTTGTATTTCAGTTGGTAAAACTGAATTCTCTACAAAATAACTAGTTGTATTAGTTAAATTTGGCGTTACAAATGTATTACCTGTTGCTAAAACTGTTGTAGAAGATATAGTTTCAAACCAATTAATATCACCAATTGTTGTGGTAGTTAATGTTGCCGTTTCACCACTATTTATAGTAACATCTGCAACTATTGGTTCTTCAGTTAATGGCACTAAAGAAATATTACGAGTCGTACTATTTAAATCACTAACACTAACGCTAACAGTTTGTGATTCGTAACAAGACGCTGCGTAAGTTATTTGATACGTTCCTCCTTTTATAGGTCTGTAATAATCACCAATTGGCAATTCCGTTTCTACCCAAGTATTTAAATGATCTTTACTACTAATATATACAGATGCTTTTACGGATTCTCCTGTGTCTGCATCGGTTACCAAACCTTTAATACCATATTGTGCTTGTTTCATAAAGTTCATTAAAGCTACTTTATTAGTGTCCCAATAATATGGTAATAAATTGCCTGGTGGTGTTTTTTGATTAGATATTTCAATAGTCAATTCTCTAGAATGCAAATAATAATTCATAAAATCTTGTCTTCCGCCATCCACTTCATACCAAGCCCAACCGTTAGTTATACCGTTTTCAAAAGGTGTCATATAATTCGGATCAATACTGTGTACTTGATCTGCATATTCTCTACTTACCAAACGCCACCAATCATCATCTATATTCATTTCTTGCATGGTGTCCCACGGATAATTAACTACTTCAATTCCTCCATGAAAATTACATGACATTACAAAATGATTTTCTTCGGCAAAAGCCATATATGCCAAAGTTTCTGGTTGACTTGTGTATCCATCAGGATTAATACCACCTAAAATATCTGGAAAATTTCTGTTTAAATCAATAAAATTTGCATTCCGTCTTGTTGCACCACTTACTGTATTATTTCCACCAGCATAAGTACCATCTGGATTGTGTAACGGACTAATATAAATTTCGTTATTATCTAACAAGTTGGTAATTTCGGAATTGCTGCCATAATTTTGTAATAAATATTCTATTAAACGCAACATAGTTACATAACCTGCAATTTCATCACCATGCATAGAAGAAACATATAAAAACCGTGGTTCTTGTTCGTGCGTAGAAACATTATCGGATAATTTTACCGCTAATAAATCTCTACCTTGTACCGAAGTTCCGATCTGTATTTTTTGGCATAATGTAGGATATTGTACTTCAAAATCTTCCATAATTGCCAAATACTCATCATAGGTCGGATAAGCATCGTATGCAAAAGGTATTTTGTTTTGATTATTTCTATCAAACATTTTTCTTTCGCCTATTTCATTATCTTTCCTGTTTACGTTAAACGGATAGTTTTTAGTCAAAAATAAATCGAACTCTTTTTGATTAGCATTGGCAAATACTACATTTGTCGCATCATTAAAAGTAACAATAACTAGGTCTTTAGATAATTTATTTACTTCTGAATTATTTTTTACTTTAAATGTAAAAAAAACTTCTCCTTTAGTATTTAAATAAGTAGTTGCTTTTTCGGTGTTAGTTTGAGAAAAACCAATAAAGGTTAGTAAAAGAAAAAAAATAGTAGTTAATTTCATATTTTAGTATTTATTCCTTAACGGAATTATATAGATTTATTGTCGAAATGTATAAAGTTATATTACAATTTTGACACTTTCTTTTAAAACAAGTTACATCTACTGAACCCTAATTATTATTTGTTAATTTTTAGTGTCCTCATCTTTTGTTTTCTTTTTTGGGGACAATTTGATAATTATATAGATAAAACCTACAATTATATGTAATAATACAATTGTAAAAATTAAGTAATACCAAAAATTAGACATCGTAGATAGTTTTTTTCAAAAATACAAAAAACCTATCTGAAATTAATCAAATAAGTTTTAAAATAGTCAAGGGTTTCACTTAAAGTGAAACCCTTGACTAATCTAATTTTCGTAAAGATTTTTTGGTAAAGACTTTTCGTAAAGACGTTTTGCCAAAACGTCTTTACGAAAAGTCTTTACATAATATTATTACTTCTTTTCTTCTTCCTCTACTTCCTCAAAATCTACATCTTCTACATTGTCGCCTTGAGGTTCTGTAGCATCTGCTTGAGGTTCTGCTCCTGCACCACCTTGTGCATCTTGCTGTGCTTTGTACATTTCTTCTGAAGCAACTTTCCATGCTTCATTGATTTTCTCCATAGCAGCATCAATTTGTACAATATCTTTAGATTCGTGTGCTGCTTTTAATTCTACTAAAGCATCATTAATTGGTCCTTTTTTATCATCAGATAATTTATCACCAAACTCTTCTAATTGACTTTCCGTTTGAAAAATCATAGAATCTGCACCATTAATTTTTTCAGCAGTTTCTTTTGCTGCTTTATCTGCATCTGCATGTGCTTCTGCATCTGCTCTCATTTGCTCGATTTCTTTTTCTGTTAAACCAGAAGATGCCTCGATTCTAATGTTATGCTCTTTACCAGTACCTTTATCTTTTGCTGAAACTTGAATAATTCCGTTTGCATCAATATCAAAAGTTACTTCAATTTGAGGAACTCCTCTTGGTGCTGGTGGAATACCATCTAAATGAAAACGACCAATCGTTTTATTATCTGGTGCCATTGCTCTTTCCCCTTGTAAAACATGAATTTCTACAGATGGTTGATTTTGAACTGCTGTTGAAAATACTTGTGATTTTTTAGTAGGTATTGTTGTATTTGCATCAATTAATTTAGTAAATACATTACCCATAGTTTCTATACCTAAAGATAAAGGAGTTACATCTAACAATACAATATCGTCTACATCACCTGTTAAAACACCACCTTGAATTGCTGCACCAATAGATACAACTTCGTCTGGATTTACAGATTTATTTGGATCTTTTTTAAAGAATTTTTTAACTTCTTCTTGAATAATCGGTATTCTTGTAGAACCACCAACTAAAATCACTTCATCAATTTCTTCAATTTTTAAATCGGCATCTTTTAACGCTTTAGCAACTGGTGCCATAGAACGTTTAATTAATGTATCTGCTAATTTTTCGAATGCTGCTCTAGTTAATGTTTTAACTAAATGCTTTGGACCTGATGCTGTTGCAGTAACATAAGGTAAATTAATTTCTGTTTGAGTAGCAGATGATAATTCAATCTTTGCTTTTTCAGCTGCTTCTTTTAAACGTTGCAAAGCCATAGGATCTTTACGTAAATCAATACCTTCTGCTGTATTAAATTCTTCTGCCAACCAATCTATAATTACTTGGTCAAAATCATCACCACCTAAATGTGTATCACCATTAGTTGATAATACTTCAAAAACACCATCGCCAATTTCTAAGATCGAAACATCAAAAGTTCCACCACCTAAATCGTAAACAGCAATTACTTTGTCTTCATTTGCTTTATCGAAACCGTAAGCTAATGCTGCTGCAGTTGGTTCGTTTATAATACGTGCTACTTTTAAACCTGCAATTTGACCTGCCTCTTTTGTTGCTTGTCTCTGTGCATCATTGAAATATGCTGGCACAGTAATTACCGCTTCTTTAACTTCAGTACCTAAATAATCTTCGGCAGTTTTTTTCATTTTCTGTAAAACCATTGCCGAAATTTCTTGTGGCGTATATAAACGACCATCAATATCTACTCTTGGTGTATCATTATCACCTTTTACTACTTTATAAGGTACTCTTCCTACTTCTGTTTTACATTCAGAAAACTTATTTCCCATAAAACGTTTGATTGATGCAATCGTTTTTGTTGGATTTGTAACTGCTTGTCTTTTTGCTGGATCACCAACTTTACGTTCGCCACCTTCAATAAAGGCAACTATAGAAGGTGTTGTTCTTTTACCTTCTGAATTAGGGATTACAACTGGTTCTTTACCTTCCATTACAGAAACACAAGAGTTGGTTGTACCTAAATCTATTCCTATTATTTTACTCATAACTATATAAATTTATTTATTTTAGATTTTTATTTTTTTTTAAAACTCATTTCTACTATCTCAATCTTTATGCCAATAGGTTTTTAACTGTTTAGTTTGACAGTATTAAAACAATATTATGACAATTTGACATATTACTGATGCACAATAGCATTCATATCAAATCATAAAACAAATTTAATAATACAAGGCAACAATAATATTATAATGAACAACCTCAAGACAGAGTCATCGAGGCATCGAATAGGGATTCCTTTTTTTATTTCGACACAGAGCGTTGGGGGAATTAAACCCGAAAAACGATTAAAATTTACGAATTAAAATAATTATTATGATAAAAAGTTTTTAACCTGTTTTTTTTGTTATGAAATTAACCCAACAAAAAAGACAGTATTCCACAAATTACTTTTTTTTGTATTAATGCATTGTTATTTAAAAAAAAATTATACATTTGCCTAAGTTTTAAAAAATAAATTGCACTCTTCCCTTTATTTATCTTTTTAAAATCCCTTACATAAATTAATTAGTAATTAATAATGATGTTTTTTTTAAAAAAAATTATTATTAATAAATTAGAGTAGAATGTAAAATAAAGAAACGATAAATAACAAAATCGAATTATGGTAATAAAGACTTCGTTATTTTTATCAAAATAAATTTATACAAAATTATATATGCGTTACTACGTATATAAAAAAAATGTGAATTAATAATCTTAAAGTATAGAAGTAAATTCTATAGTTTATGTAATTTAATATATGATAGAATCAATATAAAAATTTAAACACGGAACAACATAATAAACAGAAATTTTTACCATAATTTTTCTAACTATACGTTTCGTGTTTTAACAAAAAAAAACCCGAATGTAGAACAGTACTGGAAACACTACTACAAACGGGCGGATGTAATAATAACTAATATAAATCAATTAAAATTACGATATCTTTTTATTAAATCAATTATTATTTAAAAGTTGTACAAAGATACATTATTTATAAGGTAATATACTTTTTTAATAAAATAAACTCAAAACAATAATTCAATCAAATCAATTCCTCAACAAAACATCATGCTATGAGGTCATCATCAATTAAATAACTAAGAATATGAAAAAAACTACTCAATTTACAAATCAACTTAAATTTAAATTATTAACACTATTTCTAGTTATTAGTTTTTTTAGTGTCAATCAGATTATTGCTCAAGATACAGATGGCGATTTAATTCTAGATTCTGTAGATTTAGATGATGATAATGATGGTGTTTTAGATACAGATGAAAGTAATCAACCTTCTACTACTTGTGTGTTGGGCTATGGACCTTCTATTTGGAATGAAAGTTTTGAAACTTATGGTAGCGAAGGTAGTAGTAATGTTCCTTATGTAGAAAATTACCTTCCACAATGGACTCCGACAGATGGACATTATGTAGTAGGAACTTCAGGTTGGGCAGGAACAACAGCAAATAATGGCTCTAAATTTCTTCATTATAATCTTTCTTTTTTAGGACGTATTTACAACCAACAAACTGTAGGACTTGGATTATCCTCAGGGAATTTAGGAAGATTTTCATTTTATCTTAGAGATTATGGCAATGGTTCATCACAGGTTGATGCTGTTATTTTAGATACTAATAATGTTGAATTAGGAAGATTGGATAATATACATCCATCAACTTCATTTCAACAATTTTCGATAGATTTTATAGCGACTACATCCGAAATAAGAATACAATTTTTCAACGATTTACCTGCAGATGCTGGAGGTAATGATATATCTTTCGATACATTTACTGTGCAAATTTGTACAGATGCTCCAGTTCCTTTATTTCGTGATACAGATAATGATGGTATATCAGATGATTTAGACACAGACAGTGATGGTGACGGTTGTCCAGATGCTGATGAAGCATATGGCGTTTTAGGAACAGATACTAATGGAGATGGAACATATGGAGGAGTAATTACCAGTGTAGAAGTTGATGCTAATGGTTTAGTAACAGCAGCAGGAGTAACAGGTAATACATATAATACAAGTACTAATACAAATGTAACAACAGCAATACAAGTAAATGTTGATGCAACCGCTTTAGTGGATCAAAATTTAAATTCAGGAGATGTAACATCATTTACTATAACATCAGCCACAGCAGATAGTGCTACAGCATATGTAGCAGGAGTGCCAACTTACGGAACCCTAGGAAATGCAACTGCAGGATTACAATATCAATGGCAAGTTAGTACAGACGGTGGTGCAACTTTTACAGATTTAATAAACACAGGCGTTTATACGACTACAACAACCAGTACATTAAATATTAGTGATGTTACAGGTTTAAATGCTAATGTATATAACCTTATAGTTTCACATACAGATAATGTATGTATAGATATGCAAAATAGTGCTATATTAAATGTAGCTGTATTGCTAGATACAGACGGTGATTCTATTAGCGATTTAGTAGATTTAGACGACGATAATGATGGTATTTTAGATGTTGATGAATGTTTTTCAACTTCATCGACTATAGAAGTAACATCAAATGGTTTTGCTATAGATTTATTACAAGCTACTTATCATGGAGTTATGGCAAGAACATTAGATGGTTATTCCGTTTATGGAGCTCGATATAGCCCTGATTTTGGAAATCAGTATATTCCTTTAGAATTGACACCTGCAAATGGATATGAATATACAGGAGATATTGTACTGGCAACAGTTGCTGGAGTTGCTGTACAAATGGCAATACTTACTACCGATGGTTTATTTGCAAGCGGTACACAAGGCGTTATTTTTGATATCAATCTTACATCTTCAACTTCCATTACAGAGTTAGTGATGGGATATCCCGCAGGTGTAACCCCAAGTGATGTAAAAGCACTAACAGCAAGTACAGGAGGTTTACTTTTAACAACACATGCAGGAACAGTATATGCAGCAGGTAAACAATCAGAATTATATGGAGATGGAAGTATATCCTCAGATACAAATTGGCATACAGTTAATATACCAGAACCAGTAAAATATGTTAGAACTTGGGCAGGAGATGCATTTGCATTAACAGATTCTGGTAATTTTTATAGTTGGGGACCGAGATCATATAATGGAACGGCTGCACTAATAGGAGTAAACACTCCACAATTAGTAGTGAATCCTTTGCCAGCGGGAGTATCACCTGTTCAAATTGGTATAACAGGTGCTCAATTCTCAGGAATCCCTGTTTATCCTAACTATTTTGTTCTAGGATCAAATGGTAAAGTATATGCTATAGGTAAGAATAATAATCGAATTTTAGGTCAAGGAAATACTATTACTCCTAGTACAACATGGGTAGTAATGCAAAAAGATGCAACAGGAGATTTAAATAATGTTGCTTTTATTTCAACACAAGACAATTCGAGAGAAAGATCTTCTATATCTATGATACTAGAAGATGGAACATTATTAAGTTTAGGGGATAATAATCTAGGTATGATAGGTGGACTAGGAATGTATCCATTTGAACCAAATGGAACCTCTCCATCAGATGTCCATATTTATGTAGAAAATGGAGGACATATTACGCCAACAATTAAAGAAGACGGTTTATATTGTAATGTTGGGCATAATGCTGGAGGTGGATTTGGTGATGGAACAGGTGCAAGTAGAACTTCTTATGAATGTTATCCAATTATAGGAGAATTCGCCGCATTTATGAATTCAGATTGTGATATCGATGGTGATAATATACCAAATCAGCTAGATTTAGATAGCGATGGTGATGGTTGTAGTGATAGTGTAGAAGCAGGTAACACAACAGTTGCTAATAATGATATTGTAAATTATAATACAGGTACAGACGCCAATGCTAATGGCTTATTAGATACTTTCGAAGATGGAATTACAGGCAACTTAAATTATATGCCTACCAATTACATAGTTACTAATAATTTACTAAATTCTTGTGAAGATACAGATGGTGATTCTATTAGTGATTTAGTAGATTTAGACGATGATAATGACGGTGTTTTAGATACCGAAGAATTAGCTTGTGCACAAGCAACTGCTACAACTAATACCGCTAATACAAGATTAGATGCTGATACTGCCCATTTTGAAGGAACACTTAATACCTCTGGAGGATCAGCAGATTATAGAGTAGATTTTATAAACTTACATCTTAACTTAATTGCGGCAAATATTTTTGATGGTGCAGGAGTACATTATATTGTAGATGATTTTTTTATCAATCCTAGTTATATAAGTAACATTACCATCTCTCCACAAGGAAATACTATTTTCAATACAGTAACTTGGGGACCAAACCTTTTAGGTAATACAGACATTGAAAATGATAACGATGAGCAAAGTATAACTTTAACTTGGGCGCCTGGCGTAACTGCTATTATAGTAGATCCAGATAATCAGTTAGATGTATTAGATGGTAGTATACTAAATTCAGGTAGTACGATCGTACAAGCTGCGGAATTTGAAAACATATCTCCTCCTACTTGGAGTATTATATTTAATTTAAATAGCATTAATACGGACTTTACCTTAAAAGCAGATCATAGATCTGTAGCAGGAGATTTGCGTGACGAAGGTTTTAGTTTTATAGTGAAATTATGTGAAAACTTAGATACTGATGGTGATAATATACCAAATAATTTAGATTTAGATAGTGATAATGACGGTTGTAGTGATAGCGTAGAAACAGGTAATACAACAATTGCTAATAATGACATTGTAAATTACAATACAGGTTTAGACGCTAACTCCAATGGTTTATTAGATACTTTTGAAGATGGAATTACAGGTAACGTAAATTATACACCTATCTATTACGTAGCTGCTAATAATTTACTTAATTCTTGTGCAGATACAGATGGTGATTCTATTAGTGATTTAGTAGATTTAGACGACGATAATGATGGTATTTTAGATACCGAAGAATTA
>JAMONN010000275.1 GCA_027065775.1 Flavobacteriaceae bacterium
TCTAATGAAGATTTATTTTTAAAACAACACGAATTAATCAATAAAAAAGTAAAAGAAATTTCTAATTTAGAGTTGGATTTTTCCAAACAAAAACAATTTTTACAACAGCAATTTTCCGATTTAGAAAAGATTGCAGCGCAAACAGACAAATCATTTATTGGTGCAGTAAAAGCGCAAAAGACAAAACAATTAAAAGGAATTTCAGTTTTAGAAAAGCGATTATTAAAAGCAGAAAAACGAAAGTTAAAAGATATTGTAGATAGAATTATTTTATTGCAAGATCAATTATTTCCTAGGCAGAGTTTACAAGAACGTAATACTAATTTTTCGGAGTTGTATTTAGAGTTTGGAGAAGAATTAATTCCGTTTTTGAAGGATAATTTAAAACCTTTGAATTTGGAGTTTAGTGTTTTGATAAAAAATTAACCACAAAAGGCACAAAAGTTCACATAAGACTTTTGTTTTCTTTTGTGCCTTTTGTGGTTCAAAAAAATGCAAAAAATAAAAAACATTATAAACTTCTATATATTCAGTAACATTCACGTTGCTTTAGTCGCTTTTTGTTTAACAAAAATCACTTTATTAAATGTTGGTATTTCAGAAAATGCAACTGCTTGGTTTGTTTTTTTTTCAACCTTAGTTTCGTATAATTTGATACGTTTTTTAAGAATAGAAACTATAAAAAAATGGTTTCAGGAATGGTTTGAATCAAATAAAAAACCGCTATATATTTTAACAGCATTTAGTTTGTTATTTCTAATCTATTTTACGTTTCAATTACGATTAAAAGCGTTGTTTGTTTTGTCTCCTTTTTCGTTGTTCACCTTGTTTTATGTGTTTCCTATAAAAAAATATTCCTTAAGAAATGTAGCAGGACTAAAACTATTTTTGATTGCAGTTTCTTGGGCAGGTATTACGGTTTTATTTCCGTTAGTTCAGAATTATATAATGCCAAGAACAGTAGATTATATTAATTTTTTACAGCGATTTTTATTTGTGGTTGCTGTTACTATTCCGTTTGATATTCGAGATTTTGATTATGACGCTAAAAGTCTACAAACTTTGCCACAACAAATTGGTGTTGAGAAATCTAAATTTATTGGGATTTTATTTTTGCTTTTGTTTTTCTTTTTAGAGTTTTTTAAAAGTGATTTAACTTCACAGAATTTACTATCAATATTACTAATAACGGTTGTTTCTAGTATTTTACTCCTAAAAGCAAATATTAATCAAAGTAAATATTACAGTGCTTTTTTTGTGGAATCTATTCCGATTTTATGGTTTCTACTGATTATTTTTAGACAAGTCTAAAAATATATTTATATTTGTCAAAAAACAAATATGTTATCTAAATCCGAAGAAGATTACCTAAAAGCGATTTATTCTTTATTGACTAAAGATAAACACGCTATAAATACTAATTTAATTGCTGAAAAATTGGAAACGAAACCATCTTCGGTAACCGATATGCTTAAGAAATTAAGTAAAAAAGAATTGGTTATTTACAAAAAGTACAAAGGTGTTTTTTTAAGTGAAAAAGGACAGAAAATTGCTACATCAATAGTAAGAAAACATCGACTTTGGGAAACGTTTTTAGTAGAAAAACTAAATTTTTCTTGGGATGAGGTTCATGATGTAGCAGAACAATTAGAGCATATAAAATCGGATAAATTAATTACTAATTTAGATACTTTTTTGGGTTTTCCTAAACAAGATCCACATGGCGATCCGATACCAAATGAAAACGGAATAATGCGAATAGAAAATACTACATTATTAAGTGACGCTTCAATTAACGCATCTTATAAAATAAGTGGTATTAAGAATAGTTCCACTTTGTTTTTGAATTATTTAGATAATCTTAGATTAAAAATAAATTCAGAAATAAACATTTTAAAAAAATCGGAATTTGATAGTTCTTTTTTAATTCAGATTAATAAAAATCAATCGTTGTCACTTTCTAAAAAAGTTTGTGATAATTTATACGTTAAAACCATATAATTATGAATGAAATTGTTGCATATTTTGGTTCTTTAAATCCGTTAATTGCTGCTTTGTACGCAGGTTTATTTACTTGGTGTTTAACAGCGATTGGTGCTGGTTTAGTATTTTTCTTCAAGACTTCTAGTCGTAAATTTTTAGATGCTTCTTTAGGTTTTACAGGTGGCGTTATGATTGCGGCAAGTTTTTGGTCGTTATTATTACCTGCAATTGAATATGTAGAAATGCAAAATGAAATGGGTTTATCAACTACGCCATCTTGGTTTGCTCCAGCAGTTGGTTTTTTTCTTGGTGCATTAATGTTATTTGGTTTAGATAAAGTAATTCCGCATTTACATCTATTCAATAAAAGAGAAGATGCCGAAGGAGTCGATACCAAATGGAACAAAACCATATTGTTAGTCTTAGCAATTGCATTACATAATATACCCGAAGGTTTAGCGGTTGGCGTTGCTTTTGGAGCGATTGCGAATCCAGAATTATTAGGTATGGAAGGTCATAATGTATTTACGATTGGTTCAGCAGTTGCTTTGGCAATTGGTATCGGAATACAAAATTTTCCTGAAGGTTTTGCGGTTTCCATGCCTTTGCGAAGACAAGGTTTAAGTAAATTTAAATCATGGCAATGGGGACAATTATCGGCTATTGTAGAACCAATTTTTGCGGTAATTGGGGCTGCAATTGTAATGACAGTTTTACCAATTTTACCTTATGCATTATCGTTTGCTGCTGGCGCTATGATTTTTATTGTAGTGGAAGAAGTAATACCAGAAAGTCAATCTGGTGGCAATACAGATATTGCCACAATGGGTTTAGTACTTGGGTTTATTGTAATGATGGTTTTAGATGTTGCTTTGGGGTAAAATTTTTAGTCAAGGTTTCACTTAAAGTGAAACTTTGACTAGTTAAGATTAGATTAGATGTTGCTTTGGGGTAAAATTTCTTTTACTCACACCGTGACTTTGAGTCACGGTGTGAGTTGTAAATTTAAAAATTATAGAAATATAAATATATTCAAAACGTCTTTATATTTTAATTTTCTTCCTAATTTTTAGTCAGAGTTTCACTTTAAGTGAAGTCTTGATTAATTAAGACTAACTTTCTTCCCAACCATAACACCATAAACAAAACCGTTCATTTTATGACCTAAAGCAATTGCGTTTTTTGAAGTCGATATTATTTGTTCTTCTGTAAAAACAAATTCTTTTTCAGGATTAAATAAAGTGAGATTTGCAATTTCGTTTAATTTTATAACCGTGTTTTTTAAACCGAAACGTTGTCTTGGTTTGGTTGTTAAATTTGTGATTAAAGTCTCTAAATCTAAAACTTGATTTGCAAAACCAAACAAACTTTCTAAACCAATTGCGCCGAATTTTGCATTTTCAAATTCCACTTTTTTATGCTCGATATCTATAGGATTATGATCTGAAGTTAACATATCAATCGTGCCGTTTTTAACTGCTTTTATTAATGCATTACAGTCTTTTTTTCTTCTTAATGGCGGAATTACTTTATAATTTGTATTAAAATCATGCAATTCATCATCGGTTAATACTAAGTTATGCACTGCGACACTGCAAGTTACATCTAAACCTTTTTTCTTTGCTTGGGCAATAAGTTTAACCGATTTTTCTGTTGAAATACATGGTATATGTAATTTTCCACCAGTATATTCCAATAGAAATAAATCTCTTGAAATTTGAATTTCTTCCGCTAAAGACGGAATTCCTTTTAGGCCTAATTTTGTGCTGTTTTCACCTTCATTTACAAAACCAGAAAAATGGCTATCGTGCGGAAAACTTTGCACTAAAGCGTTAAAATTTTGTGCGTATTGTAAAGCGATTTTCATTACAGTTGCATTACTAGTTGCTTTTTTATAATCTCCAAAAGCAATGGCGCCAGAATTTTGCATATCAAACAATTCGGCAATTTCTTCGCCTTTTGCCTGTTTGGTTAAATTAGCAATAGGATGTAAATCCACAATACTATTTTGAGATTTACTAGTTAAAAATTCAACAGCGGATTTGTTATCGATTAACGGATTTGTATTCGCATTTAAAGCAACCGCAGTAAAACCAGATTTACTTGCAGTTTTTAAACCGTTTTCAATATTTTCACGTTCTTCAAAACCAGGTTCGCCAAAAGAAACACTTGTATCAAACCAACCGCAAGAAACGTGTAGATTATCTAATTGAACCGTTTTTATACCTTTTGCTTCTTTAATATTGGAAGCAATTTTAGTAATTACACCTTTTTCGATTAAAACATCTTTTACTTGTTGATGAAATTTACTGTTTACATCAATTATTTTTGCGGATTTAAGTAAGATATTCATTTCTGTGTTTTTATTTCACGCAGAACTCGCAGATTTCACAGATTTGTTGGTGAGTTCTGTGAGTTCTATGTGAAAATTATTTCTTCCAAAATTTAATCAAAAGCATTTCAATAATTAAAAACAATAATGCTAAACCAACAAACCATTTCCAGATAGATTTAGTTTGGTATTTGTCGTTTATTTTACTAATTGCTTCATTTATATTTGTTGAAAAACTAACGTTTTTATAATTTGCTAATTGACTTTTAATGTTGGTGTAATTTGTTTCACTTTCTTTTCTATCGTAATTAAAAGCGATATTTTTTACAGTTGTTTCGCCTTTAAAAACACCATAATGATTTGCTTTTAACGGGTTTTCTTCCGTAGTAATTTTAACCTTATTATTACGTACAGTTTGCAAAGGTATAAAACCTGTTTTGTTGTTTTTAATTTGTAGCACTTCATCTTTTTTGATGTCGGTTTGTATCTCAAAAGTATTTATTTTTCCGATGGTGTAATATAGATCGGTTATATTAAAACTTTGTTTTCCGAAGTTGTAAAAAACGGGTACAATTAATGGTGAATTTTTAAAGTTAGAATTCTTGTTATTTATTGCAGAAGTAAGATAATAGATATTTC
>JAMONN010000276.1 GCA_027065775.1 Flavobacteriaceae bacterium
GGTTTTCTTTACCAACAAACCATAACTTCGTAGTAAATCAAATAAAGCGTCTCTACAATATTCCTCCTGTTCGAAGTCAAGGAAATCAAGGAGGTTGTGTTGCTTGGGCAACAGCATATTATCTTAAAAGTTATCAAGAAAAAATTCAATATGATTTTGAATATGAAACATATGAAAATGTAATGAGCCCTTCGTTTGTTTATAATCAAATTAAATCTAATAATAATTGTAATAGTGGATCTATGATTGAAGATGCTTTATATTTATTATCCACAACGGGAACAACTTCTTGGCAAGAATTCCCGTATTCTGACTTAATTTGTTTAAATACTCCAACTGAGGAACAAATACAAATTGCAAATCAAAATAAAATTAAAGATTATTATAGAGTAGGAATACCAGAAGATAATACTACTGAAAATTATACATTAATAAATTTAATGAAAACCCTTCTTTATCAAGAAAATCCATTTTAAATATTTAACAAGACTTTAATAATAGATTCCTCAAATTTTCCTACATTTGTATTGTAATGAAACAATTTTTTCATAAAATAGCATCTATAACTTTAGCACTAATTGTGCTATTATCCTCTTTTTCATTTACTATAAATAAACATATTTGTGGTGGCGAAATTGCAAATACAACTTTATTTGTTAGTGCAGATAATTGTGGTATGGAAATGCAAGTTTGTGAAAATGATACTTCAAAAAACGATGTTTCATTTCAGAAAGAACCTTGTTGTAAAGATATTTCTGAACTTATTCAAGGAAATGACAACAACCAACAAGCAAAACAATTTGAATTAAATCTACCACAAATGAAGTTTTTAACTGCATTTGCAGTTACTTTTATTAATAAATTTCAAGAAGAAAATACTATTTCTTTTTATAGTGTGTATGAACCGCCTTCGGTTTACAAAAACATACAGACCCTTTTTCAAGTTTTTCGTATTTGATATTTAACCGCAAAGAACGCTAAGTTTTCGCAAAGAACGCAATGATATTATTGCGCTAACTCTTTGTGACCTTTGCGTATTTTCCTTGCTCCTGCAAGTTTCGGGATTGCGGTTAAAAAATATATCAATAACATAAAAAATCGAAAAATATGCTCAATAAAAGCATCAAATACCTAATAGAAAACAAACTTATTGCCGTATTAATTCTTTTCCTATTTATAGGTTGGGGAATTACAAACGCACCATTTAATTGGGATCTTGGTAATTTTCCAAGAAATCCAGTCGCTGTAGATGCCATACCAGATATTGGTGAAAACCAGCAAATTGTTTTTACAAAATGGGCAGGTCGTTCGCCTCAAGATATTGAAGATCAAATAACGTATCCGTTAACGACTTCTTTATTAGGAATTCCAGGAGTTAAAACAATCCGAAGTTCATCGGCGTTTGGATTTTCATCAATCTATATTATTTTTGAAGAAGATATTGAGTTTTATTGGAGCAGAAGTCGAATTTTAGAAAAACTAAATTCCTTACCTAAAGGATTGCTACCACAAAATGTACAACCAAGTTTAGGACCAGATGCAACAGGTTTAGGTCAAATATTTTGGTACACTTTAGAAGGTCGAGATGAACAAGGAAACGTAACTGGCGGTTGGGATTTACATGAGTTACGTAGCATACAAGATTATTATGTAAAATACGCTTTATCTTCTGCAAGTGGCGTTTCGGAAGTCGCAAGTATTGGTGGTTTTGTAAAAGAATATCAAGTAGATATTAATCCAGATATTTTAAAAGAATACAATATTTCTTTGGCTCAAGTTGTTGATGCAGTTCGAAAATCAAATAAAGATATTGGTGCAAAAACCATCGAAATTAATCAAGCAGAATATTTAGTTCGTGGTTTAGGTTATATAAAATCGGTAGAAGATTTAGAAAATGCACCTGTAGCTTCAAATAATTTAACGTCAATATTAGTAAAAGATGTCGCTAAAGTTTATTTAGGACCTGCAGAACGACGTGGCATTTTAGATAAAGAAGGTGCCGAAGTTGTTGGTGGCGTTGTAGTCGCTCGTTATGGTGCAAACCCAATGGAAGTTATTAATAATGTAAAAGAACAAATCAAAATGATAGGTTCTGGTTTGCCAAATAAAGTATTAAAAGATGGTAGAACATCGCAATTAACTATTGTTCCTTTTTATGATAGATCCGAATTAATAAAAGAAACTTTAAATACTTTAAATGAAGCATTAACACTAGAAATATTAATTACCATTTTAGTAATTATACTAATGGTTTTTAACCTAAAAGTATCCGTATTAATTTCGAGTTTATTGCCTGTTGCTGTATTAATGGTTTTTATAGGTATGAAGTTTTTTGGTGTAGATGCTAATATTGTTGCCCTTTCGGGAATTGCCATTGCCATTGGTACCATGGTCGATGTTGGCGTAATTTTAACCGAAAATATTATACGACATATTGATGAGGAGAAAGAGAAAAGTGAAAAGTTAAAAGTTGAAAGTTCTGATTTCCAAGATAGAAATCCGAATTTGACCAAAGACCAAAGACCAAAGTCTATAAACCATATTGTTTACAAAGCCACCAAAGAAGTTTCAGGAGCAATTCTAACCGCAGTAGCAACAACAATTATAAGTTTTATACCAGTTTTTACTATGATTGGTTCTGAAGGTAAATTATTTAGACCACTAGCAGCAACTAAAACAATGGCTTTAACGGCTTCGGTAATTGTGGCATTGTTTTTAATTCCGCCTTTTGCAGCATTTTTATTTGGTTGGAAATCGCCCAAGAAAAAATTAAGCATCACTTTAAATATTGTTCTTGCTTTATTAGGAATTTTCGCCATATTTAATGGTTATTATATCGGTTTGTTGCTCATTACATTTGCTGTTTCAAGTTTATTAAAATCGTTTGATATCATCAACGGAAAATATGCGAATTATATAAATGTGACTATTTCAGCTATAACAATCATCATTTTATTAAGTGTTTATTGGCGACCTTTAGGTGTTGATTATTCCATAATTTCTAATTTATTTTTTGTTGCTATTATTAGTCTTAGTTTGTTAGGAGTATTTACTTTATTTCAAAAATTTTATGTGCGAATTTTGACTTGGGCACTAAATAATAAACTACTTTTTTTAAGTATTCCAACAGTAATTGTTTATTTAGGATTTTCCATTTGGAGCAATACAGGCAAAGAATTTATGCCATCGTTAAATGAAGGTTCGTTCTTATTAATGCCAACATCAATGCCACATTCTGGTATTGCAGAAAACAAACGTGTATTGCAACAATTAGATATGGCAGTTGCTACAATTCCTGAAATAAAAACAGTTGTAGGGAAATCTGGTAGAGTAGAATCGGCATTAGATCCTGCACCACTTTCTATGTACGAAAACGTGATTATCTATAAACCAGAATATAAGTTAGATGAAAACGGTAAACGGATGAAATTTCGTGTTAATGATGAAGGGTTATTTTTTGTGAAAAGTGAAAAGTTAAAAGTGAAAAGTGAAAAATCGAATGCTGATAATTCAAAATCTAAAATTCAAAATTCAAAATTCATCAAAAGCGGTACAAAAGTCGCTACCAAAGATTTAATTATTGATGAAAAAGGCAACTACTACCGAAACTGGCGAAAAGAAATAAAATCTATCGATGATATTTGGAAAGAAATTGTACGTGTTACAAAACTACCAGGAGTAACATCTGCACCAAAATTACAACCTATTGAAACCAGATTAGTCATGCTACAAACAGGTATGCGAGCACCAATGGGAATAAAAGTAAAAGGGCAAAGTTTAAAAGAAATTGAAGCCTTTGGAATTGAATTAGAAACCATTCTAAAACAAATAAAAGGCGTAAAAAAAGAAGCCGTTTTTGCTGATAGAATAGTTGGAAAACCCTATTTATTAATTGACATTGATAGACAAAAAACAGCACAATATGGCTTGTCTATAGAAGATGTACAATCCGTTTTAGAAGTCGCTATTGGCGGAAAAGTATTAACGCAAACCGTAGAAGGTCGTGAACGTTATGGTATTCGTGTTCGTTATCCAAGAGAATTACGTACAAGTCCAACGGATTTAGAAAAAATCTATATTCCAATAAAAAATGGGAATCCGATTTTATTAAAAGAATTAGTTACAATTCGTTACGAACAAGGACCACAAATGATTAAAAGTGAAGACACCTTTTTAATAGGTTATGTGTTATTTGATAAAACAGATGGAGAAGCAGAAGTTACTGTAGTTGAACGTGCTCAAAAAGCGATTCAAGGTAAAATTGATAGAGGCGAATTAATAGTACCAAAAGGAATAAATTACACATTTACAGGAACGTATGAAAATCAGATACGAGCAGAAAAAACCTTGTCAATTGTTGTTCCTTTAGCTTTGTTAGTCATCTTTTTAATTCTGTATTTTCAGTTTAAATCCGTTGCAACATCGCTTATGGTTTTTACAGGAATTTTAGTTGCTTTTTCTGGTGGTTTTATAATGATTGGTTTGTACAGTACAGATTGGTTTTTAAATATTGATTTATTCGGATTAAATCTACGTGAAGTATTCCAAATAAAAACCATCAATTTAAGTGTTGCCGTTTGGGTTGGTTTTATCGCTCTTTTTGGTATTGCAACTGATGATGGTGTCGTTATGGCAACTTATCTAACACAAATATTCGATAGAAAAAACCCAGAAACCAAACAAGAAATTAGAGCAGCAGTTATTGAAGCAGGACAAAAAAGAATACGACCATGTTTAATGACAACTGCAACAACTATTTTGGCATTATTGCCTATTTTAACAAGTACAGGTCGTGGAAGTGATATTATGATACCAATGGCAATACCGAGTTTTGGCGGCATGTTGGTTGCGTTAATTACGCTTTTTGTAGTGCCAGTGCTTTACAGTTGGTCAAAAGAAATTAAAATAAAAAAATCATAGCGTCCTTTGCGAACTTTGCGTTTAAATTAA
>JAMONN010000277.1 GCA_027065775.1 Flavobacteriaceae bacterium
ATTACTATTTTTAAATATGGTCTGAATCATATCGCAAACCATTTATTAAACGCTTTAAATCAAAACGTTATAAATATATTTGATTTTTTGTCATGTACTTAGTTGATTTTGATTAAATAAAAATCAATTAGATTTCAACTAAAATAGTTTGAAATGAATAAAAATAAGTGCTAATCTATTTGTAAACACCAACATATTCTAAGTTTTACAACCTGAAACCACTTTGAAATATGACATTTATCATGCTTTAAACCGCTTGAGTTTTATTATATTTGCAAAATAATTTCATCAAAAAAATGAATGTAATTTATATCATGATATTCGTAAGTATTATTATTGCAATTCTATTTTTAATTGCATTTATAAAATCAGTTAAATCTGGTCAATATGATGATATGTACACGCCTTCAGTAAGAATGTTATTTGACGATGAATTGGTGAAAGATAAAAAAGAAATTAACTAAATTAAACATAAATCAAATCAATTAAAATGGAGAAAGAACAGTTTTATTATGACAATAAAATAGTTAAACTATTTTTAATAGCTACTATAGTTTGGGCAATAGTAGGTATGACTGTAGGTTTAATGGTCGCTTTATTATTTTTATATCCTAATTATATGGAGGGAATTTCATGGTTGAGTTTTGGCCGTTTAAGACCTTTACATACCAATGCCGTAATCTTTGCTTTTGTAGGTAATGGTTTCTTTGTAGGTATGTATTACTCTATGCAAAGACTATTAAAAACAAGAATGTTTAGTGATACCTTAAGTAAAATTCATTTTTGGGGTTGGCAATTAATTATTGTTGCAGCATCAATTACATTGCCTTTAGGTTTAACATCTTCTAAAGAATATGCCGAATTAGAATGGCCAATAGATATTGCAATTACGCTAATTTGGGTAATTATGGGTATTAATATGATTGGTACTATGATAAAACGTAGACAACGTCATATTTATGTTGCAATTTGGTTTTACATCGCAACATTTGTAACTATTGCAGTATTACATATATTTAATAATTTAGAAGTGCCAGTTTCTGCTTTTAAATCGTATTCTGTTTATGCAGGTGTTCAAGATGCCTTGGTACAATGGTGGTATGGTCATAATGCAGTTGCATTTTTCTTAACAACACCAATGTTAGGAATTATGTATTATTTTGTACCTAAAGCAGCAAATAGACCTGTTTATTCTTATAGACTTTCTATTATTCACTTTTGGTCGTTAATCTTTATTTATATTTGGGCAGGACCACATCATTTATTATATACTGCTTTACCAGATTGGGCTCAGAATTTAGGAACTGTATTTTCAATAATGTTAATTTTCCCATCTTGGGGTGGAATGATTAATGGTCTGTTAACATTGCGTGGTGCTTGGGATAAAGTAAGAGAGTCTGCAATATTAAAATTCTTTGTTGTGGCGATTACTGCTTATGGTATGGCTACTTTTGAAGGACCAATGTTAGCATTTAAAAATGTAAATGCTATTGCACATTATACCGATTGGATTATTGCACATGTACATGTTGGCGCTTTAGGTTGGAATGGATTTATCATTGCAGGTATGTTATATTGGTTAGCAGAAAAATTATTTAAAACAGATTTATATTCGCAAAAATTAGCAAATGTTCATTTCTTAATTGGTACTATTGGTATTTTATTATATACGGTTCCGTTATATGTAGCAGGATTTATGCAAGCGCTAATGTGGAAAGAATTTAATCCAGATGGCACTTTAGTTTATGGTAATTTTTTAGAAACCGTAACTGCTGTAATCCCTATGTATTGGATGCGTGCTTTAGGTGGAACTTTATACCTAACAGGATTCATCATTTTAGCATATAACATTTATAAAACTGCTAAACAAGGTAGTGCAGTAGAAGATGAATTAGCAGAAGCAGTACCTTTAAAACAAATTTCTAGCAGAAGAATTAAAGGCGAACATTGGCATTCTTGGTTAGAAAGAAGAACTGTATTATTTACTATATTAACAACAGTTGCCATATTAATTGGCGGTTTGATAGAAATTGTACCTTTAATATTAGTAAAATCTAATGTGCCAACAATTTCATCGGTTAAACCGTATACGCCATTAGAGTTAGAAGGTCGAGATTTATACATACGTGAAGGTTGTAATAACTGTCATTCACAAATGATTAGACCATTTAGATCTGAAGTTGCTCGTTACGGCGAATACTCAAAAGTAGGTGAATTTGTTTACGATCATCCGTTTTTATGGGGTTCTAAAAGAACAGGACCAGATTTACATCGTATCGGTGCTAAATATAATAATAACTGGCACTTTAATCATTTCTTAGATCCTATGAATACTTCACCTATGGAAGATAAAATATTAGGTACTTCTAGAAACTTTATGCCTAAATACACGTGGTTTTTCACAGATAATTTAGACTATAGTAATATACAGAGTAAAATGAAAGGTTTACGATCAGTTGGTGTTCCGTATAGTGATTTTGAAATCGAACAAGCGCCTTATTTATTGCAACAACAAGCATTAGAAATAGAAAAATCTCTAAGACAAGATGCGAATTATGTAGCAAATTATGGTGACAGTCATATGGAAAACAAAGAAGTTGTTGCTATAATTGCTTATTTACAACGATTAGGAACAGATATTAAAAAAACAGAATAATCATGTTAAAATTTATAAAACAAAGTTTATCAGATATTGATGGAGTTTCTATTTATCCGATAATTTCCTTAACTATCTTTTTTGGTGTCTTTATAACCATGTTAGTAATTGTTTTAAGGATGAAAAAAGGAAAGATTGAAGAAATAAGCAATTTACCATTAGAAGATTAATCTAAAATTCAACATTTAAAACTTATATAATATGAGTAACAATCAAAATTTATCCGCTTGGCAACGTTTTTATCAGCGAATGACAAAAGCCCATGAGTTAGGAAAGGAAGAAGATATAATGACAGACCATAATTACGATGGTATTAGGGAATTAGATAATGTATTACCACCTTGGTGGGTTTGGGGTTTTGTAATTACTGTTTTAATTTCTATATTTTATTATGTAAAAATTTTCACGGGCGATTACAATCAAGAACAAGAATATATTACTGAAATGGAACAAGGCGAAAAAGAGGTTGCTGCGTTTATAAAACAAGATAAAATTGATAATCCTGATAAATATGCAAACAGAACTACTGCATATACCGATGCTGAAAATTTGGCAAAAGGAAAAGACTTGTTTACCTCTAAAACATGTTTTGCATGTCATTTAAATGATTTAGGTGGTAGTATTGGACCAAATTTAACCGATAATAAATGGGTTTTAGGCGGTGGATTTACTAATGTTTTTAATACTATTACTAAAGGTGGAAGACCAGGAAAAGGTATGGTTGCTTGGGAAACTTCCGTTACCAAAAAAGAAAGAGAACAATTAACCAGTTATATTATTTCTATGCAAGGCACAACACCTGCAAACCCAAAAGCACCAGAAGGCGATATAGAATGGTCTAAATAATTAAAAGATTTTTAGTTAGTTTGAAAACTGTGTGTATTGTTACAAAAATACGCACAGTTTTTGGTTAAATTTGTATCAGAAATAAACAGTGATAAAATGGCAGATCAAAATAAAGAAATTTTTAGAGATTCAATTGGTACCATTACTGAAGACGGAAAAAGAAACTATGTTTTTCCTAAAAAACCAAAAGGAAAATTCACTAATTATAGAACCTATGTTTCTTGGTTATTATTAGCGATGTTGTTATCATTTCCATTTATAAAAGTAAACGGAAATCAGTTTATGCTATTAAACCTTTCTGAGAGAAAATTTAATATTTTTGGTTTCCCGTTTTGGCCTCAAGATTTTTATTTATTGGTGATTTCTATGCTAGTAGGTATTATATTTATCGTGTTATTTACCGTTATTTTTGGTCGAATTTTTTGTGGTTGGATGTGTCCGCAAACGATTTTTATGGAAATGGTTTTTAGAAAAATCGAATATTTAATTGAAGGCGATAGAAACAAACAAATAAAACTACATAAACAAAAATGGAATGCAGAAAAAATAAGAAAAAAAGGACTTAAATGGTTTGTGTTTTTCTTGATTTCCTTTATAATCGCCAATGTTTTTCTAGCTTATTTTATAGGTAGCGATGTTTTATTTCAACATATAAAAGAAGGTTTATTTGTACATATGGGTACATTTATTAAACTATTAATTTTCACCACCATTTTCTTTTTTGTATTTGCATGGTTTAGAGAACAGGTTTGTATTATTGTTTGTCCGTATGGTAGATTACAAGGCGTTTTATTAGATAATAAATCTATAAATGTTGCTTATGATTTTCCGCGTGGAGAAGGTGATAATGGTAGAAAAAAATTCCGTAAAAACGAAGATAGAGCAGATTTAGGCCATGGCGATTGTATTGATTGTAACCAATGTGTTGTTGTTTGTCCAACAGGAATTGATATTAGAAATGGTACGCAATTAGAATGTATTAATTGTACGGTTTGTATTGATGCTTGCGACGAAATAATGGATCGTATTGGTTATGAAAAAGGACTGATTAAATACGCATCGGAAGATGATATTGAAAAAGGAGAAAAGTTCAAATTTACAAAGAGAATTATTTCTTACACGGTAGTTTTAACTATAATGGTAGCTTTATTAGTTTCTTTATTATTCGTTCGTAATGATATTGATGCTACTATTGTTAGATTGCCAGGAAATACATTTTATACCGAAGGTGAAAATATTAAAAATGTCTATACTTTTAAATTATTAAATAAGACCATTAATAATTATGATAATATCAATATTAAATTGATTAAGCATAAAGGAGAAATTCAAGTTATTGGTAATATAGATGTATTAAAAAAACAAGCATTTACTAAAGGAACCATCTTTGTAATCATACCAAAAAAAGAATTA
>JAMONN010000278.1 GCA_027065775.1 Flavobacteriaceae bacterium
ATTATTGTCAGAAGCATAAACAATTACTTCATTCATAGAGTCATCATCACCTAGATATTTTACTTCTATCTTTACGCCTCTATCATTAATTTTTAATAATTCTCTATAAGAACTATTGTTTAAAATCTTTCTAACTTTTGCTTTTTCTTCATTAAAAGCTGCATTGTTATTATTATTTAATTTGAATGCTAATAGGTTTAATTTATCCACCGATTCTAACGCTTGTCTTGCGTCTGCAGGCATATCATCTTTAACAATTAATAAACTTGTAGGAATATCAACCATTAAAATATCATTTTTATTTTCGCTATCTACATAATATTGTTGCAATGATGCTTCGTTGGAACATGAAAATGTTAATAATAGAACAAATGTTACTAGAATTATTTTATAAATTATTTTTGTCATTTTAAGGTTTTTGTTATTGTTTATTTGTGTATTCGTTTATTTGTTTTGCAACCAATAAAATACTGATTAATGATTAATGTGTTGCTTTTTTTAAATGTTCGCCTCCAGGAATATTCATCTTAGAAGTCAGTTCTGAAATTTTATTTAAATCGATATTACCTGTTATAGATAAAACTACTGCTTTAGGATTACGACCATCCATTTCAAGATTTTTAAAACTGTTAATAAACATAAATAATTCACTAACATGATCTTCATCTTTACCTTCTCTAACATAAATCTTAACATTAGCTTCTTTATCTTTTACTCTGATTAATTCCGCCATTTTAGAATTTTTCAAAAAAGACTTTACATCTTTTTGCATCATTAGAGCAATCGCATCTTTTTCGGTAGTGTAAACGGTTAAGTTTTCTAAACCCATAACCATGTCTTTATATTCTTGTACCTCTGGAGAATTACCTGCAACTTTTACTAGTAATTTAAAAGCGTATTTTGTAACAACTACTGTGGAAACATCATCCATATCATCATATTTATCGAATGATGACTGAGCAAATATAAGCATTGGTAGAATTACTAATAATAGTGTAATTGTTAATTTTTTCATTTTAATTGTATTTAATTTTATTGTGTTCATAATTGTTTTATTTTATTTAAATATTTTAGATTTTGTGCTTTCATATTCATTTAAAAAAGCAATTGCATTATTTCCCTTGTTTAGATTATCGGAAATGAGTTGAAATGCTTTTTTAGTTTCATTAAAAGCGATTTGTGCTTCTTTAATTTCTGAATCTGTTGGTCCTTTTGGTGTAAATTGATACACAGAAACAAACAGTAAAAGAGCTGCTGCCGAAGCAATTAACCAGTTAAAACGCCAAGTCTTCTTTTCAGTTTTTACTTGTATGTTTTTGCTGCTAACTTCTTCTTTATTTTTAGCAAAGTATGTAAACATTGCTTTATAGTCTTGTAAATGTGACGGAATATCATTTTTAGCAAAATATTCTTTTAAGGCATTTTCTTCGTCAATAGAAGTTGTACCGTCAAAATATTTATCTAATAGTTTTTCTATATTAATTAATTCCATAATTATGTTTTTCTGTTATTTTTTCTCTTATTGTTTTTCTTGCTCTACTTAGAGCAACTCTAATCGCTGTTTGTTTTAAACCAAGAATCTTGCCAATTTCTTCAAACGTATATTGTTCAACATCTCTAAGTTGTATAATAATGCGCTGTTTTTTAGGCAAACCATTAATTAATTGTTTTATAATATTTACCGAATCATTTACTTCCATATTTTTATCTAAAGAAGAATTAGCATCGGTATAATTACTATGTACTAGTTTTAAATTGTTTGAATTCTTTGATTTTAGTTGATCTAAACAATAATTTTTTGTCATAGTCATTGCAAATGCCTCTACATTTTTGTAAGAACTTATTTTTGTTTTATTTTTCCAAAGTTTATAAATTATTTCTTGTGTCGCATCTTCGGCGGAATCTTTAGAAATAAGATATTGTAAAGCAAGTCTATATAACTTATCTTTAAATGGTAAAACAATATTTAAAAACTCCTTTTCGGACATTATTTTTGTTTCTTTCTATTACGACGAATATACTTCAATTTTGTTACATTTAAAATATTTTACAGATTTACACAGATTAAAAAATGATTAAATTTTAGTAGATTAATCTCGAATTTTCGGGAGCATAGAAAATTAATAATCGGTAAAATACTTAAGTAGTCAAATTCCGTGTAATCTATGAAACTCATGTCTTTTAACTTTTATCTGACTGAATAATTACTATTTAGCAAATCCTTTAGTACAGGGCAAACTCATACTTTATCTTTTCTTTATATTTCCACTTATTTTGCCACGAATGCACAAATAAAAAATTTAAAAATTTTGAAAAGTTCCATTCTTTCTTAAAAATAATGAGAAAATTCGTGCATTCGTGGCAAAAATAATAAGTGTGAGTTTGCCCTGTCCTTAATAGTTCCTTTAGTATCTGAGTTTTGGATAAATCATATTAAATTACTAAATTGCGGGATTATTCTTAATTTACAATCAATTATGAAAAAACTAATTACATTATTTATTTCAGTTTTATTATTAACTAGTTTATATAATTGTACAGAAAAAGAAGATATTCCTGTAGATTCTGAAATACAGAATTTTATATGGAAAGCGATGAATCTAAATTATTTATGGCAAAAAGAAATTCCAGATTTACAAGATGATAGATTTTCTAATCAAACTGATTTAAACAATTTTTTAGAAAACAAAACTCCAGAAACTGTTTTTGATGCATTATTATTTGAAGGCGATCGTTTTAGTTGGATGGTTGATGATTACATTGCTTTAGAAAATCAATTTGCAGGTATTACTAAAAATAACGGAATGGAGTTTGGTTGGGTTTCTATTGCCGAAGATGAAGATCAAATATTTGGTTATGTAAGATATGTTATTCCTAATTCCGATGCAGAAGAAAAAGGAATACAAAGAGGACAAATAATTTATGGAATAAATGGTAGCGAACTTAGTCGCTCGAATTATAGAGACCTTTTTGCGAATGATATTTATACTGTGGATTTTGGTACTTATTCTGTAGTTGATGGAATGGCTCAAATAGTTTCGAATAATCAACATACTGAATTAACAAAAGAAGTATTAACTGAAAATCCAGTACATACTGTTACCACAAAAGAAATAAATGGTAGAAAAATTGGTTATGTTTTATACAATCAATTTACTAATGAGTTTGACAGTGAATTAAATGATGCTTTCACACAACTTAAAAGCGAAAACATCACTGATTTAGTTTTAGATTTAAGATATAATGGTGGCGGTTCTGTAAACACGGCAGTTGCTTTGTCTAGCATGATTACTGGTCAGTTTGATAATGAATTATTCACTACGTTAAGTTATAACGAAAAATTAAATGACTTAATAGGCGTGAGATCAATAAATTTCCAAAATCAACTTACTACAGGCGAAACCATCAGTAAATTAAACTTAAATAAATTATATGTATTAGTTACTGGAAGCTCAGCATCTGCTAGTGAATTGGTAATTAATAGTTTAAAACCATATATTGATGTTATTTTAATCGGTAATAAAACTGTTGGCAAAGCGGTTGGTTCTATAACTTTATATGATTCTTCTAATTATAGGAGAGAAAATGCTAACACTAATCATACATACGCTTTACAACCTATTGTCTCTGAATTAGTAAATAAATTAGGAACAAATAATAAAGAAGGGTTTATACCAAATTTCGAAATATTTGAAGATTATCAAAACTTAGGTGTTTTGGGTGATATTAATGAACAATTATTTTCAAAAGCTATAACGGAAATTACAGGTTTTCGCTTTACTACTATTTATAATGATTTAAATTTAAGCTCTTTGGGTGATTCTAAAGGTGAAAACTCTCAAAATAATATGTTTATTAAAACGAAACCATAATATTTTAATACTATTTTTATTTTTTAAAAGTTATATAGTTCATATTTATTCTAATGAAATTTAGAAATGTATTCTCTTTATTATTAATTCTAACTTTTACTTCCGTAAACTGTCAATCAGACACCATAAATCTATATTACGATATTGGTATTTTTAAGTTAAATCGTTCGAATTACGATGTGCTTAATAATTATATCATAGCATTAGATACTACATATAATTACGATATAAGTATTATTTCTAGTGCGGATTATTTAGGAAGTAAAAAATCAAATTATACTTTAGCACAAAATAGAGCAGAACAAATAAAAAAATTCATCACATTAAAAAGTAAAAGGAGTTTAAATTCTTTCCATATTATTAATAATGGAGAAATAGTCCAGAAAAATATAAAATCTGCCACAAAAGGAGAATTTCTTCATAGAAAAACAAGTGTTGTTTTTCATAAACTAAAATTGACAGATACTATTATTAATACAACCATTAATGATTCTATTGCACCTAAAAAATATATAAGTGAATATAATAAAATCAAATTAGGAGAAAATTTCATTCTTAAAAACCTGATTTTTGAAATAGGAACAGATAAATTAAAAAACAAATCATATTCCACTTTAAAAAGATTAGCGAAATTCCTAATTAAAAATCCAAATATTGACATTGAAATTGGCGGTCATGTATGTTGTGATGCTGAATATAGGAATCCTAATGCTACAAAAATTAAAAAATTAAAAGGCAGTACTTTATCTGCAAAAAGAGCCAGGTTTGTATATAAATATCTATACTTTCAAGGAATTAAAAAAGATAGAATGGACTATTTTGGTTACGGGTTTCAAGTGCCAATTTATTATCCTGAAAAAAACAGAAAAGAAATGAATGCAAATAAAAGAGTCGAAATAAAAATAACAAAAATGTAAATTTATTATAAAACTTTTTATACATAAATCAGATTTAATTGATGGTTTTGATAAAGATTCAAAAACATATAATTTATCAGAAAATAGAGCAAAACATATTTTTAAATATTTACTTTTGAAGAAAATAGATTCTTCCAGATTATCGCATAAGGGTTACGGTTTTCAGAAACCATTATATTATCCCGAAGTAACTCAAAAAGATAAAAAACTAAATAGAAGAGTAGAAATTAAAATTATTAAAAATTAAATATTTTTTATGCGGATTGATAAATATCTTTGGTGTACTCGCTATTTTAAAACTAGAAGTTTAGCAACCGAAGCTTGTAAAAAAGGACACGTAAAACTAAACAGTAAAAATATAAAACCATCTAGAGGTGTTTTTGTAGGTGAAAAAATTCAGGTGCGTAAAAATCAAATTAATTATCAGTTTATTGTTTTAGATGTTCCAAAAAACAGAATAGGAGCAAAATTGGTGGATATTTATAGAAAAGACACCACACCTAAAGAAGCATTCGAGAATTTAGAGTTACTAAAATTTGCAAAAGATTATTATCGTAAAAAAGGCGAAGGAAGACCAACTAAAAGAGATCGAAGAGATATTGAAAACTATAAAGAAACAATGCATGATGAATCTGAATAAAAATTTCTGGTCCGATAGATATTCAACAAACCAAATTGGTTGGGATGTTGGAGAAATAACGACACCTTTAAGAGAATACATAGATCAAATTGAAGATAAGAATATTAAAATTCTAATACCAGGTGCAGGAAATAGCTATGAAGCAGAATATTTATTTAATAAAGGTTTTAAAAATGTTTCTGTAATCGATTTAGTTAAAACGCCTTTAGAAAATTTACTAAAAAGAGTTCCTGATTTTTTAAAAGAAAATTTATTGCAAGGTGATTTTTTTGAGTTAGAACAATCATTTGACTTGATATTAGAACAGACATTTTTTTGTGCTTTAAATCCATCACTAAGAAAGCGATATGTAGAAAAAACATATGAGTTGTTAAAACCAAAGGGTAAAATTGTTGGTTTGTATTTTGAATTTCCATTAACTCAAGAAGGCCCGCCGTTTGGCGGTTCAAAAAAAGAATATGTCTCTATTTTTAAGGATAACTTCAATATAAAAATATTAGAACAGTGTAATAATTCAATCTTACCTAGAAAAGGAAAAGAATTATTTGCTATTTTTGAAAAAAAATAAGAATTATGGCAAAAACAATTATTTTAAATACAAAGGAAATAAATCATAAAATTAGAAGAATTGCGTATCAAATTTATGAGAATAATGTGAATGAAAAAGAAATAATTATTGCTGGCATTGAAAAAAACGGTTATGTTTTCGCAAAAAAAATTAAAACTAATTTAGAAAAAATAAGTGATATAAAAGTCAACTTATGTAACGTGATTGTTGATAAGAAAAATCCTCTAAATAAAATAGAAACCGATTTATCTACCGATGACTATATAAATACTTCCTTAATTTTAGTTGATGATGTATTAAACTCTGGAGCAACTCTTATTTATGCAATAAAGCACTTTTTAGACGTACCATTAAAACGATTTAAAACTGCAGTGTTAGTTAATAGAAATCACAAAAAATACCCTGTAAAAGCAGATTTTAAAGGTATCTCATTATCTACGTCTATACAAGAACATATTACTGTAGAATTTAATAAGTCAGAAAGTATTGCTTATTTAGATTAAGTTATTTAACTTTATAATATCATTCACAATTTCATTTACATTCTTATTATCTACTGTATATATAATATCTGCCATATTGTAATATTGATTTCTTTCAAAAAGATGTTTAGCAATGAATTCTTTTAATATACTTTCTGCTATATTACTTATTAATGGTCTACTATCTTTATCGTTAATCAACCTATCAAACAAAGTATCAATACTTGCCTTTAAAAATATGGATTTAGAATATTGTTGAATAATCTGTAGATTATTCGCATAACATGGCGTTCCACCACCTAAAGACAATATAAAATCACTTTTTGAAGTTAATAATTCTTTTAAATATTTATTTTCAAGAGTTCTAAATCTAATTTCTCCATGAATTTTAAAAATATCTTGAATTTTTAAATTTTCTTTTTCTTCAATATAAAAATCTAAATCAATCCATTTAAGGTTCGTTTTTTTTGCTAATTCTTTAGCAATTATAGACTTACCACTTGCCATATATCCTAACAAAACAATCTTCATATTCTAATAATTTATTTAAAACAAAAATAATTAAAAAAAAATTAAAAAAGACTTGCAGAATTAATATTACGGAGTATATTTGCAACCGCTAAGGAAAAAGAAACATTAAAAAAAGAATGACCTGGTAGCTCAGTTGGTAGAGCATCTCCCTTTTAAGGAGAGGGTCCTGGGTTCGAGCCCCAGCCCGGTCACAAAAAGCTACTCATATTCGAGTAGCTTTTTTAATTGCACATATGGCGGAATTGGTAGACGTGCGAGCTTGAGGGGTTCGTGTTCTTACGAACGTGCAGGTTCGACTCCTGTTATGTGCACAATTTATTTTTCACTTTATCATTATTTTATAAAGAGAAATCGAAATAGAGTTAAAAAAAAGATTACCTCAACACTCACTCTACATAGGAATTCATTATTTTAATACAAATAATCATTAATTCCTAAAACATGTTCTTCAACATATTTATTCATGAAGTTTTTAGTGAAAACAATATTTCCTGCAATGTTTTCGTTTTTTAACATTTTATTAATATCTAATTTTAGATAAGTATTTAACATTGGTTTAGAAATTTCACGATAAGAATAATGCCAAGATTCATAATTATATCCTTTTCTAAATTTATTATTGGTATATGCTAAATAAAAACCATATTTATGAGCGTTATCTTGCATCCAATTTTGATATTTAGATTTAGAGTTACTCTCTAAGTATTTTGTATTTCTTTTACTATAATCTCTTAAATCTACTTCTGTTCCCCAGTGATGACGTGATGTGCCTGGTATTGCAGTATATTCAATCACTTTAGAGACTGCCGCTTTTACAGAATAACCTCTACTTCTAAACTTATCATATTTTGTTTTCCAAAGGCGATTTTGATGATCAAAACTTCTGTATGCAGAAACTACATCAATCTTTACACCTTTTTGGAAAGCAGCATTTATCATTTTTTGTAACGCATCGTAAGCGTTAGTTTGTAATTTATAATTAGTTCCTTTCAGTAATGGCAAAATATCTTTTGATTTACCCATTAATAAACCTTTAGTATATGTTTGATTTGAGCTGAAGTTTGTTAACATCAAAAAAAACAAACTGCACAAAATTATTTTTTTAAATTGTCTTTTCATTTCTCATCTAAATTTAAATACATTACATAATGATTACAAACATTTTCTATAAAAAATTTACCTCCTTTAATTTTAAACCCTTGTTTTTCATAAAATGTCACGGAATAATCTCTAACATTACACCAAATTATAGTGGTTTTTCTTTTTTTACTTTCTATAATAGAAGATTCAATTAATCTACTACCTACATTTTGACCTTGATTTTTAGTCAAAACTGCCATACCTCTTAATTGTATTTGCTTACCTTTAAAATAGGTGTGCTTATTTTCCATTAAAGAAACAATACCTACATTTTCTTGACTCAAAAACGCTCCAAAATGCATTGTTTCCTTTTCAAAATCTGCATTATATTTATATTGATAATCGTTACAGGTTTTTAAAACTTGCAAATGAAGCGGATAAGTTTCTTCCGAAATTATTTTTTTTATTTCTAACATAAAACAAGTTAATACTGTATTGTATTCGTTCTACACGAATTTAATGAAACTACACTCAATTTTCAAAAGAGTTATTATATGTTTAATTAAAACCGAAACCATTTCCTTTTTTAAAACTTAATTATTTTTTAATTCTATGAAGTTTGTAGTAAAATATTATATTCCTGTATAATTTGAAGGAGTAATTACTTTTAATTCCTCTTTTATTTTATCGGAAACTTCTAAAGTATCAATAAATGTAGCAATAGAACTTTTAGTTATTTTCTCGTTAGTTCTTGTCAATTCTTTTAATGCTTCATACGGATTTGGATATGCCTCTCTACGTAAAATTGTTTGAATTGCTTCTGCTACTACTGCCCAATTATTCTCTAAATCTTCTTCGAATTTATGTTTGTTGATTAGCAATTTATTCAACCCTTTTAATGTAGAGGTAAAACCTATTATTGTATGTGCTAATGGCACGCCTACATTTCTTAAAACCGTAGAATCGGTTAAATCACGTTGCATTCTAGAAATTGGTAATTTTGCAGATAAATGTTCAAAAATTGCATTTGCCATACCTAAATTACCTTCAGAATTTTCAAAATCTATTGGGTTTACTTTATGTGGCATTGCAGACGAACCAACTTCTCCTTTTTTTATTTTTTGTCCAAAATAATTCATGGATATGTACGTCCAAAAATCTCGATTCAGATCAATTATTATAGTATTTATTCTCTTTAGCGCATCAAATTGTGCTGCTAAATGATCGTAATGTTCAATTTGTGTGGTTGGAAATGAATGGTGCAATCCTAAAACTTTTTCAATAAAATGATTTCCGAATTTTTTCCAATCTATATTAGGGTAAGCAACTACATGTGCATTAAAATTACCTGTTGCGCCACCAAATTTGGCTGCATATGGTATTTTCTGTAATAAATTTACCTGTTGCTCAATACGTTCTATAAAAACAGCAATTTCTTTACCTAATCTTGTTGGTGATGCTGGTTGACCATGTGTTCTTGCTAACATAGATACATCTGCCCAATCTTTTGATAAAGTTTTTAGTTTTGTAATTAATTGTGCTAATTCTTTATAATAAACAGTATCGAAAGCATCATTTATAGAAAGTGGTACTGCGGTATTATTTATATCTTGTGATGTTAAACCAAAATGAATAAACTCTTTGTAGTTATTCAAGTCTAACTTGTCAAATTGTTCTTTAATAAAATATTCTACTGCTTTTACATCGTGATTGGTAACACTTTCAATTTCTTTAATTCTTTTGGCATCATCCGTCGAAAATGAAGTGTACATATTTCTCAAATCCTCAAATAAATTTTTATCAAAATCTTTTAATTGAGGCAAAGGCAATTCGCAAAGTGAAATAAAATATTCTATTTCTACTTTTACTCTGTATTTTATTAATGCTTCTTCCGAAAAATAATTTGCTAAACTTGCTACTTTATTTCTGTATCTACCATCTATTGGTGAGATTGCATTTAATTGTGATAAATTCATTTTAACAAAATTGGTTCACTACAAAGGTCGGAAAGTTTTTAAAAAGGAAATAGTGGAGTTATTATCTTTTCTTAACAAAATGATTTTTTGTTTAAGTCTTGTTTAGCTTAGTACATGACAAAAATTAGTGATTAATAGTTCGCAATAAAGACCTTCAAGGTTTTAAAAACCTTGAAGGTCTAAAAAAAAAATCTATTCTTAGAATTAAGAATAGATTTTTTGAAATTTATTGATACGATGACTTTAAGTCATCATATCAATTTACGCATACCGTGACTTTGAGTCACGGTGTGAGTGTGGTTTTATAAACTACAAATGAATCACTTCATCATAAGCAGCAGCGACTGCTTCCATAACTGCTTCACTCATTGTTGGATGTGGATGTATTGTTTTTAACACATCATGACCTGTTGTTTCTAATTTTCTTCCTAAAACTGCTTCGGCAATCATATCGGTTACTCCTGCACCAATCATATGGCAACCTAACCATTCGCCATATTTAGCATCAAAAATCACTTTTACAAAGCCGTCTGTAGTTCCTGATGCTGCTGCTTTACCAGATGCTGAAAACGGAAATTTACCAATCTTTACATCTAATCCTTTTTCTTTACATTCTTTTTCGGTTAAACCAACACTCGCAATTTCTGGTGTTGCGTAAGTACATCCAGGAACGTTTCCATAATCTATTGCTTCGGTGTGTAAACCCGCTATTTTTTCTACACAAGTTATTCCTTCCGCGGAAGCGACATGCGCCAATGCAGCACCTGGCACAACATCGCCAATAGCATAATAACCTGGTAAATTAGTTTGGTAAAAATCGTTAACGATAATTTTATCTCTATCTACAACAATACCAACATCTTCTAAACCAATATTTTCGATATTTGACTTAATACCAACTGCCGATAATAAAATATCTGCTTCTAAAGTTTCTTCACCTTTTGAAGTTTTAACGGTTGCCACTACTCCACTACCCGAAATATCTACCGAAGTAACACTAGAATTAGTCATTACTTTAATGCCTTGTTTTTTAATAGATTTTTCAAATTGCTTAGAAACATCTTCATCCTCTAAAGGTACAATATTTGGCAAATATTCTATAACGGTAACATCTGTTCCCATAGCGTTATAGAAATACGCGAACTCTACACCTATTGCTCCTGAACCAACAATTAGCATTTTTTTTGGTTGTTCAGGTAAAGTTAATGCTTCTCTATAACCAATTACTTTTTTACCATCTATTGGCATAAAAGGTAATTCTCTAGAGCGTGCGCCAGTTGCAATTATAATATGATCTGCACTATATTCGGTTGTTTTATTATCAGAATCGGTAACATCAACTTTTTTACCTGTTTTTATTTTACCGAAACCGTTAAGGACATCAATTTTGTTTTTTTTCATTAAAAACTGAATTCCTTTACTCATTCCGTTGGCTACATTTCTACTTCTTTTAATAACTGCAGAAAAATCTTTATCTATTGCTTCGGCTTTTAAACCGTATGCATCTACATGTTTTAAATAATCATAAACTTGTGCAGATTTTAATAATGCTTTTGTTGGTATACAACCCCAATTTAAGCAAATTCCACCCAAATTTTCTCTTTCTACTACGGCAACTTTAAATCCTAATTGAGATGCTCTAATTGCTGTCACATAACCGCCAGGTCCTGATCCTATTATTATTATATCGTATTTCATACTTCTGTTTTAGGCTTTAGACTTATGCTTTATGCAAAAGTTCTAAAACTATTTAAAATTAAAATTTATTTTGACAAAGGTCGCAAAGTTTTTTACAATCTCGAAATTTAAGACCTAAGAAAATTACAGTTTTTATTTTCTATAATTATGCTCAATAAACATTTCAATATCTACTAAAGTTGTATGTAAGTAATATTTAAATTCAATATCATTACCATGTTTATTTCTACCTCTTTCGTAATTACCAAATGAACCATCCATATTTTGACGATTAATTAAACGCGTGTAGGAATTTTTAAAAGCCAATCCTTTTGTTTTATTAATTAACACCAAACAAGTTAACAATTCACCTACTAAATCATCGTTGTTTTTTGCTTCGAATTTTGTGATTAATTGTGGTAAGATTTCCGATAAATAGTTAATATCTCTTTTAGAGAATCTTGTTTGTTTAATTTTTTGTCCATAATCATACGCTGCAAAAACAAAATGTGTGATATTGTATGCTTTAAGTCTATCGAAATAATCTATTGGTTTTTGATATGTTATTGGACCATTTAATTTGTGAGCATATTTTATTGCTATTGGTTTTTTTATTTTAAAGTAATCATAATATTGTCCGAAAACTGCTTTTTGCCATTCACCTCTAACTTTTAAATGGTTATCCATTCTAATTTGCACTTTTGCTAATTCCTTTTTATAATACGCATTATCAAAACCTAATTGATCCAACAACCATAAAATTCGCATATACGACATACTATTTCTTTTAAATAATTTATCATTAACAGTATTCATATTATGAAAACTTGGTTCTAAAGTTTTCTCATAAAAAGGAGTCAATTTTTTCATGATTATAGCCTTTTCCTTTTTAGTTTTCATTGCTTTTTTTAATTTTACAAACAACCCTAAATACTCTGCTAAATATTTTTTATCTGCCAAACCTTTATTACGAATGTAGTCTATATCAAAATTTAATTCATTTGCATATTTTAGAGTTCGCTTTAATGCTTCTTCATAGGTATTGTTACCTACTTTATTTTTATTATTTTTGGAAACTTCTTTTACTTTAGATGCAACTTTAATGGAAGTCGATTTATTATCAACAGTTTTTACATCTGCTTTACAACTTAAAAATAATAATGCTATGATAAGATATTTCATGGGTTAGATTTTTATTTTAGAACCTCAAAATTACCATTTTAAAATTAAACAGGTTTTCTACTGCTAATAGTTTTATTTAAATCAGTAATTTTGTTTAAAATACTATTTCTTGACAAATACATTACTACTTATTTTAATCGGGTTTATTGCAGGAATTATAAATACCATTGCAGGTGGCGGTTCACTCTTAACTTTACCTATGTTGATTTTTATGGGACTGCCTTCTTCTATTGCAAATGGCACAAATAGAATTGCCATATTAATTCAGAATTTTTTTTCTAGTGCTGGATTTAAAAGTAAAGGAATTACCACTTTTAACTTTAGTATTTGGTTAGGGATTTCTGCATTATTAGGTGCTATTTTTGGTGCTTACTTGGGTTCTATTTATTTTAAAGATGAAGTTTTTAATAAGATTTTAGGAATTGTAATGTTATTAGTCGTTGTCTTTATGTTATTTAAACCTAAAGTAACTTTAGAGAATCTTTCAGAAAGAACTAGCGGTAAATATTTTTGGTATCAAGTTATTGCATTTTTCTTTATCGGAATTTATGGCGGATTCATTCAAGCTGGAACAGGTATATTTATCATCTTAACTTTAAATATACTTGGCAAAATACCTTTGGTAAAAACAAATGCTATTAAAGCAATTGTAGTTATATTTTATACGCTATCTGCTTTAGCAATTTATGCGTACCATGACAAAATTGATTATACAATGGGATTTACTCTTGCAATTGGCAACGCATCAGGCGCTTGGTCTGCTAGTAGATGGTCTGTAAAAAAAGGCGATGGTATTGTACGCTGGTTTTTAATTGTTATGGTTAGTTTTATGGCAGTTAAATTATGGTTTCCTGAATTGTTTTCTTTTTAAAATTCGCTAATACGTTTTGGCAAAGACGTTTTGTAAAACGCCTCTACATCAAAAATATAAACTACTTTTGTATTTATGAATACAATCGGAAATATTTTTAGACTTACAACTTTTGGTGAATCTCACGGAACTGCTATTGGTGGTGTTATTGATGGCTGTCCTGCAGGAATTACTTTAGATTTTAATGCCATTCAACAAGACTTAGACCGCAGAAAACCAGGCCAATCTAAATTAACTACAGCAAGAAAAGAAGACGATAAAGTTGAATTTTTATCTGGTATTTTTGAAGGAAAAACTACTGGTACACCAATTGGGTTCATCATAAAAAATAAAGATCAAAAATCTAAAGATTATTCCGAAATTAAAGATACTTTTAGACCAAGTCATGCAGATTTTACCTACGAAAAAAAATATGGAATTCGCGATTATCGTGGTGGCGGAAGATCATCAGCACGAGAAACTGCTAATTGGATAGTTGCTGGTGCTATTGCTAAACAAATAATAAATTTTATTAAGATTGATGCTTATACTTCTTCGGTTGGTAATATTTATTGTTTAAAACCATATCAAGACTTAGATTTTACTAAAATCGAATCTAATATTGTTAGATGTCCTGATGCTATATATGCAACTAAAATGATTGATTTAATTACTAAAACTAAAAAAGAAGGCGATACTCTTGGCGGAACTATTACTTGTGTTGTTAAAAATGTTCCTATCGGTTTAGGCGAACCTGTTTTTAATAAATTACAAGCAAATTTAGCACATGCTATGTTATCAATAAATGCTGTAAAAGGTTTTGAATATGGTGCTGGTTTTTGCTCTACTACTATGAAAGGTTCGGAACATAACGACATTTTTAATGAAGATGGCACAACTCAAACTAACTTATCTGGTGGAATTCAAGGTGGAATTTCTAACGGAATGGATATTTATTTTAGAGTCGCTTTTAAACCTGTTGCAACTATTTTAAAACCACAAGCAACTATCACAAAAGATGGTAAAAAAACTATTTTAAAACCAAAAGGCAGACATGACACCTGTGTTGTACCACGCGCAGTACCTATTGTAGAGGCATTAGCTGCCATGGTTTTAGTTGATTTTTGGTTATTAAAGGATTAAATTACGAAAGCAAGTCTAACTAAAGGTATACAATATTAAAATACAGAATAATTATTTTTAATGCTAAAAAAACAGTCAGGGTTTCACTTTCCCGAAGTTTCGGGAGTGAAGTCCTAATTTAAAATTAAGTTGTTTTTAAAAGTCATTTTCTATTTATTTAGAAAGTGACTTTTATTATTTAATAATAATTTGCTAGCTTTACTTGATTTTATTATTTTATTTCACGTACTTTACATTTCGTTATATATGAAATATTAAAACGATTTTATGTATAAGCGTTGGCAAACATTAAGAACTAAATTCAATATTTAAATTATGAAACAGACATTAGTATTTTTGACATTAGTATTTTTTTTCAATCTCGCAAATTCTCAAGAACATAAAGAATATTATGAAAATGGTCAATTAAAAAGTATTGGTATACTTAAAAATGGAGATAAAATAGGAAAATGGAAGTATTACACCTACAAAGGGAAATTAGATCGTACTGAAAAATATGAGAACTCAGAGATAACCGTTGAGGAGTGGTACTTTAACAATAAAGTTGAGCAAATTGGTAATTATTACAATGGAGAAAGAACTGGTGAATGGAAAAAGTATCATACTAACGGTAAGTTAAAACAAGTTGGAAATTATGAAAACGGAAAACCAACAGGAATATGGAAAAATTACCACGGGACTGGTTTATTAAAATCTGTTGGTGAAAAAGATGGGTGGAAAAACAAAGGCCTGTGGAAATACTATCATAAAAAAAATGGCAAATTAGAAACAATAGGAAGTTGGATTAATGGAAATAAAACAGGCGAATGGAAAGGATATAGATTAAACGGGAACTTACTTTTAATTGAGAAGTTTGATAATGGAGAATTAATATCAACAAAATATTTCTAAGTAGAATAACTATTTGCCAACATCGTGTAAAATTCATTGCTAAGTTTTGGCTTACTTTGGAAAATCCTATCGGATTTTCAAGTTGATTTTGTACTTATGGAGTTTATTGCTAAATTCACGCAACGAAATCTTACATACACCGAAGATATACAATACTACAATACAGTATAATTATTTTTAATTCAAAAAAAGTCAAGGTTTCACTTTAAGTGAAATCTTGACTAAAAATAAGTGTTTCAAAAATTAAAAAACTTCATAAAGTGTAGTTACAATAATTCCTTTTTTCTTCCCTAAACTAACAGACAACAATTGTTTTTCCTCTTTTACCTTAAAATTAAATGGCGGAGCAAGTAAGTTTATGCCACTTTGCTTTTTTAGTCTTATTCCTTGTCCTGAAATAATATCTTTATTAGGTGTGAAATTTCCTTCAGGTATATGTTCCGTTAAAATAATATATTTAAAAGCAGTTAGTTTATTTATAATATGCTGTATTTCTACATTCGATATATGCTGTAGTACTTGTCTTACTATTGCACAATCTCCAGAAGGCAAGTTATCAACCGCAATATCTAAACAACTAAATTCTAAATTTTCTTCTTTAAATTTTTCTTTATTATATGCTATAAGTTCTGAAACTATATCTACTGCCACATACTTTTTAGTATGTTTTACCAGTTCTTTACCTATATTAAAATCGCCACAACCCAAATCGCATACTACAAGCGGTTTATTAAATGAAGTTAAAAACGAACTTAAAACAGTTATATATGGATTTACTATTTCTGGTTGATGTGATCCTGCGCCAGAATAAAAATCAGAATTATTATTGCCCCATAGTTTTAATGCATATACTTGTTCCATCGCAGCCTTTGTAGGCCAAGGTTTCTTTTTTGTTTTATTTTTGTACTTCTTCATAAATACTCATTCGTTTTTATTTACCAATAAAATAAAAAATGCCTCTATAGAAATAAATCTACAAAGGCAAAACAAAATTAAAATTTTATAAGTTAATCTAATATTACCTCTTCGCTATCTAACAATGCAAAAAACTTATTTAAGTTTGGTAAAATAATAATGTTTGTTCTTCTGTTTCTTGCTCTTCCGTCTTTGGTAGAATTATCTGATAGTGGAATGTAACTACTTCTTCCAGATGCAATTAATCTTGAAGGTTCCACATTGTATTTCTTTTGAAGTACACGAACAATGGCTGTAGATCTTTTTACACTTAAATCCCAGTTATCCATAATAGCATTGTTTGCTTTAATTGTTCTTGAATCTGTATGACCTTCAATAATAACATCCATACTTGGTTCTGAATTAATAATAGCAGCTAATTTTTCTAATATTGTATTAGCATTCGATTTTACTCTATAACTACCACTATTAAATAACATCTTATCCGATACAGAAATCATTACAACAGTTTTGTCAATTCCTATTTCAATATCATCATTTCCTTCTAAATTACTAAATTTGTGTCTTAAATTATAAGAAACTGCTAGATTTAAAGAATCTTTTAATGTTGTTGCACCTGCTAATTCTTCCGAAGACATTTTAGACAATGTTGCTTTCATTCTATCTTTTACATTTTGTGATATTACAACGGTATTATTATCTACAATTATTAATTTTTCATTATTAGCAGATAACAAAGATTGATTTAAGCTACTATTTGAACTTGTTAAAGAGTTTATTTTATTGTTATATGTTGCTACTCTTTCTTTGATTTTCGCGAATTTTAATTCTAATCGCTCTTTTTCAATAGTAGTTTCTTGTAATTGACCATTAGTATTGGTTAATTCCGTTTTAGTTTCGGAAAGATTTTGCTCAAGTGCCACATATTTTTTTTTGGAAACACAAGAAATAAATAAAAATAGTAATACAGTAATCGAAATTAATTTTTTCATAATATTAAATTTTACAGTTAAACATTTAAATAATATACATACGTTATTGTCCAGCTAACATATAACTAACTCTAAATTAAATTGCAAAAAAATTTAAATGCGTTACTCCTTTTTTTAAATGCGTAAAATTACAAAAGCAGTTCTTACTATTTTAATTGTGCAGAAACAACAGCGGTAGTCCATGCTGCCTGAAAATTATAACCTCCAGTAATGCCATCAATATCAAGTAATTCGCCTGCGAAATACAAATTGCTTACAGATTTGCTTTCCAATGTTTTTGAATGTATTGATTTTAAACTAATGCCTCCACAAGTAACAAATTCTTCTTTAAAAGTAGTTTTTCCTGTTATAGAGTAAACATCATTAGTTAATATATTCACTAATTTGTTTATTCCTTTATTTCCTAATTCTGACCATTTCTTATCTAAAGGTAAGTTTATTTTTTTCAAAAAATAGCCCCATAATCTATTAGGCAAAGCATAAGGTTTTATTTTTTGTAATTGTTTATTCGGATTTAATTTTACTATTTCTAAAAGTTCCTTTTTAACAATTTCATTATTAATTTCATCTACCCAATTTACTTGAATTTTGAAATCATAATCCGAATCGCTTAAAATTCTTGCTCCAAATGCAGATAATTTTAAAATTGCAGGACCACTCATTCCCCAATGTGTAATTAATAACGGACCAGAAGATTTTAATTTAGTACCTTGAATAGTAACTATCGTTTTTTCAACCACAATTCCCATTAATTCGATGACTTCTTCATTTGGCATATTAAAAGTAAATAAAGACGGTACAGGATCAATAATCTCATGACCCAATTTTTCTAACCATTCTAAATTTTTCCTTTTTGGAGAACCGCCAGTAGTTAAAATAACTTTGTCAAAAACTAAAGATTCATCCTTAAAATTTAATTCTATTTTATTAGAAACTTCTTCTAAACCTAATACCGCACTATTTAATTTAATTTGAATCTCTAAACGTTTAGATTCTTCTAAAAAGCAATCAATAATAGTTTGCGATTGTTGCGATTCAGGAAATACACAACCATCTTTTTGTGTTATTAAAGCAACATTTTTACTTTTAAACCAATCTAATGTGTGCTGTGTATTAAATGTGTAAAAGAGTCTTTTTAAGAATTTTTGACCTCTTGGATATGCTCTAGAAAGCAATTCTATATCGGTACAACCATTAGTTACATTACATCTTCCACCACCAGAAATTTTGACTTTTGCTAATATTTTTGAAGTCTTTTCAAAAATAATAACCTCCGCATTAGGGTAATTTTCTTTTACATTAATTGCTGTAAAAAAACCCGCTGCTCCTGCTCCAACTATTGCTACTTTCATTTTGCAAAGGTATTGATTAAATGATTGAAATATTTAAATTATTTGATTCTAGTTTAACATAGCCTCTCAAATATGTATTTTAACCACTAAGAACACGAAGAAAACACTAGGTTCACAAAGTTGAATGGGATATTTTACCTTGTGCTCTTTGTGTAGGACTTTGTGCTCTTTGTGGTTAAACATTTTAAGCATCACTCTAAACTAAAGTCTAATATTTTTGCAAAAAAAACAATATCCCGCTAAAAAAAAGCGGGATTAGTTCGACTAACTAAAAAATTAAAACCAATTTTTTAGAATCTCATGAATAAACATTATTTTCGCAAAATGGATGCAAGATTTTTTATTCATTATGGTTTACATTTTGGTTTACCAGTTTTTGTTGCTTTGTTGATTAACAAAAAGCAATGGTTCAAAATATGGTTAATTTTAATAATTACCATGTTAGTAGATTTAGATCATTTATTTGCAAATCCGATTTTTGATGCAAATAGATGTAGTATAAATTTTCATTTTTTACATAGTTATTATGCAATTGGCATATACGTAATTGGCTTATTTTTCAAGAAAACAAAAATTTTAGCAATTGGTTTATTACTACATATGTTTGCTGATTTTATAGACTGTCTGTTAATGTAATTTATTGTTGTCCGATCAAAGATAAAAGACCGCTTCGCTTTAAGACATAAGACATTAAGACTAAATCGTAACTAATTGATAGTCTTATTATAAAAAAATCAAATAAACTTATCGCTAACAAGTTATTTATTTTCTTAAAAGCAAGATATTGTTTCATAAATATTATCTCATTCTTTTATTTTATTGAGTTGTATCACTTGTCAGCAATTTTTATCGAACATAGTAAATGTAATTACAACAAACAAACTCAATACTATTTGTAAATCAAATACTTACTACGCACTTTTTTAAAATCATTTAAATCTTTCAACCAAGTTTTTCTAATTTCTCTGTAAGTATAATGTTGTTCAATTTGTTGCTGCAATTTTTTAGTGCCAGCAAGTGTGGTGAAATAATCAATAAAAAACGTCTCTTTATCTTTAGTGTGTATATATGCACTAATCAACCATTCTAAGTTTAAATGTTTTAGTTTTTGATGATTTCTTAAATCTAAACCATTACATTTTTTATTTTCATGTTTAGGATATTTTGAACCGAAATTTGGTTTTGGTGTAAATTCAAACTCAAAATTGTTTTTAGGTAAAAACGGCGAACCAAATAGTTGAAATTGCATTTCGGTTCCTCTACCGCAACTTACGTTTGTACCTTCAAAAAATGCTAAACTTGGGTATAAATTAACCGATTGAGCATTTGGTAAATTTGGCGATGGTATTATTGGTAAATCATAACTAGTTTGATGTGTATAATTTTGCAAAGAAATAACGGTTAAATCACAGGTAAGATTATTTGTCAACCAATTTTCACCATTAATCATTTGTGCATATTCGCCAATGGTCATTCCGTAAACTAATGGCACTTTGTGCATGCCTATAAAAGAAGTATGCTCCTTTTCCAACATTGGTCCATCTATATAATGCGCATTAGGATTTGGTCTATCTAAAACTATTACTTTTATATTATTTTCTGCACATGCTTCCATAACATAATGTAAACTAGAAATATAGGTGTAAAATCGCACACC
>JAMONN010000279.1 GCA_027065775.1 Flavobacteriaceae bacterium
TCATTTCTAAGGTCTTTTAAAACACCATTTCTTAAAAATGTGATAAAATACATGGCTAAATAACTAAATATATTTTTAAGTAAAAACATACTTATCACTAATACAATAACTATTATTAATGCTTTTTCTTTATCATCACCAGCAATATTGTTTATAGTAAAGTTCATGTAATCTTTAAAATAGTCTACCGTTTTTGCAATGCCTTCAAAATGAGGTTTTGTTGTTACTATTTCAGTATCTTTACCAAAAAGTACTTGTAAAAGCGGTATGAATACCATAAAGGATAATGCCGAAAATAAAGCATAAAACACATTAAATAGTATGTTTAAATAACCATAACTTTTATATGGTATTGCGTATTTTATTATTTTTTTAAAGTAATTCATTTTATTGTAATAATGATTTTAAATCTTCCTTACTAGGTAAAATTGTTTTGTATTTACTGGCGAATATTTGTTTATTGTTTTTGGGTAAAGTATATTTTACCACTGCTTCACTTTTGTTTTGACAAAGTATAATGCCGATAGTTTTGTTTTCTGTTTCTAACTTTAATTCTCTATCGTAATAGTTAACATACATTTGCATTTGACCAATGTCTTGATGTTTTAATTCGCCTATTTTTAAGTCGATAAGTACAAAACAATTTAAAAGTCGGTTGTAAAATACTAAATCTATTCTAAAATGTTTGTCATCAAATGAAATTCTTTTTTGACGTGCAACAAAAGTAAAACCATTACCTAATTCTAATAAAAAATGCTCTAATTTGTTTATTATTTGTTGTTCTAAATCACTTTCAGAATAACTGGAGTTTTCAGGTAAACCGATAAATTCTAAAATATAAGGATCTTTAATTAAATCTTTAGCAGATTCTAATATTTGTCCTTTTTCTGAAAGTTTTAAAACTTCTTCTTTGTTTCTACTTAAGGTAAGTCTTGTATATAATGCGGTATCGTATTGTCTTTGTAATTCTCTAACAGACCAATTGTTTTTAAAGGATTCTATTTCGTAAAAATTCCGTTCGTTTATATCATCTATTCGCATTAATTTCAGGTAATGTGACCAACTTAATTGGAAATTCCGCAACAGTGTTGCTGATATTTCAATTCCAGATTTCCGCAACAGTGTTGCGGAAATGTTAGGAGTAACATTTCTACCTTTATAAACGTAATAAAATTTTCTAAAACGCTCTAAATTATAAACAGAAAAACCACGACCAAACTCACTTGTTAAAACTTTAGAAAGACCTTTTAATACTTGCTTGCCATAATCTGCTCGTTCTTTCCCTTCTTGTTCTTCTTCGACTATTTGTTTTCCAATTTCAAAATACGTATAAACCATAGTTTGGTTTACGGTACGCACAACTTGTTGCCTTGCTTTTTGGAGTAAGGCAACAATGTTATTGTAAAAACTATGCTGAAGTTTGGTCATTTTTTAATTTAACTCTTTAATAATTCGTTGAATTTTAGCATCTAATTCTCTTTCAACTTTAGATGTGTCTTTTATGGTATCTAAATTAGTATTCACACTAATATAAAATTTAATTTTAGGTTCAGTTCCGCTTGGTCTTGATGCTACTTTTGTGCCGTTTTCAGTTTCGTAAATTAATACGTTTGATTTTGGAACATCGATGGTTTCTTTTGTGTTATCTATTAAGTTTTTCTTTACGGAAGATTGATAGTCATATAAAAATTTTACTTTTTCTTCATCAATTTTTTTTAGTGGATTTTTGCGTAAGTCTAGCATCATTTGTTTGATCTCTTCGGCTCCAGAAATTCCTTTTTTAACTATGGAAATTAAATGCTCTTTATAGAAACTGTTTTTTATGTATAAATTAATTAATTCTTCATAAAAAGTAGTATTGTTTGCTTTTGCATCGGCTAAAATTTCGCAAGCCACTAATGTTGCTGTCACCGCATCTTTATCACGTACAAAATCACCAACCATATAGCCAAAACTTTCTTCGCCACCACCAATAAATTCCTGTTCAGGAAAATCTTTAATCATCTTGGCAATCCATTTAAAACCAGTTAAACCAACTTTGGTTTCTACATTATAACTTGCAGCTATATCATTTACTAAATTAGTTGAAACTATGGTAGAGCCAACAAATTGTTTCCCGTTAAGTTTACCTTGTTTTTCCCAATTTTTGATTAAGAAATCGGTCATCACACTCATGGTTTGATTTCCGTTTAGTAAGGTCATTTTACCTTCTAAATTCCTTACGGCAATACCAATTCTATCGCAATCAGGATCTGTACCAATAACAATGTCTGCATTTATTTTATCTGCTAAATCCGTTGCCATTTTTAAGGCAGCAGGTTCTTCGGGATTTGGAGAATCTACGGTTGGAAAATCACCATTTGGTTCGCGTTGTTCTTCTACAATATGAACGTCTGTAAAACCTGCTTGTTTTAATGCGTTAGGAATTATAGTAATTGAAGTACCATGCAATGAGGTAAATACTATTTTTACTTCGGAGCGATTTTTAGCAGTAAATGTTCCGTTTTTAATACAAGCATCTATAAATAATTGGTCTACTTTTTCGCCGATGTATTCAATTAATTGATTGTTTGCTTCAAAATTAATTTCCGCGAAAGCGACATTATTAATTTCGGTAATAATTTCAGAATCTTGTGGTGGAACAATTTGTGCGCCATCGTTAAAATACACTTTATAACCGTTGTATTCTGGCGGATTATGTGAGGCAGTTAAGACAATACCAACATCGCAACCCAAATGTCTAACAGCGAAAGATAATTCTGGCGTTGGACGCAAATCTTCAAATAAGTAGACTTTTATATCGTTTGCTGAAAATACGTTAGCAACTTCTTTCGCAAATTCTTTGGAGTTGTGTCTGCAATCGTAAGCAATAGCAACTTTCAATTTTTTATTAGGAAATATTTTGTGTAAATAATTACTTATACCTTGTGTGTTTTTTCCTAAAGTGTATTTGTTAATTCGGTTTGTGCCAACACCCATAATTCCTCGCATCCCACCTGTACCAAATGCTAAGTTTTTGTAGAAACTTTCGATTAGGTTTGTGCCGTTTTCATCAATTAATTTTTGAGTTAATTTTTGGGTTTTATTATCGAATGGTTGTTTTAACCATTGTTTTGCTTTATTTATTATTTCGTTACTGTTCATTTATTATTTTATTGGATGCAAAGTTACATTAAATAGGAACGCTGATGACACGGATTTTAACAGATTTCCACTGATTTTTTTAGATTATAAATGTTCTGACTTTCTTTCGTTAGTAAAAATTTTTCTTCGAAATTCTGGTTCTTTTCCGAAACTTAATAATAAACCAATTTCCGCATCAGTTGCTTTCAGATAATTTAAGAGTTGGTATTCGTGTTCTTCAATTAGTGGACTTGCTTTTAATTCAATTATTACTTTATCATTAACTATAATATCTGCATAATATAGACCTACTTTTTTACCTTTATAATGTACGTTTATTTTTTGTTGTGTACTACAATTAAGTCCTTTGCTTTTAAGTTCAATTAGTAGGGCGTTTTCATAAACTTTTTCTAAAAATCCATAACCAAGAGTATTGTAAACCTGATAAAAGCATTTTAATATTTGGTCTGTTATCTCTTTGTGAAGTAGCATATATATAATGTTTATAGGTAAAATCCGTGAACATCCGTTAAATCCGTATTTATCCGTGTTCTATCTTTTCTTTTATCTTATAACGCTCTTGATTAGAACTATTACGTAAAATTATTTCGCCAATAAAACCTGCTAAAAATAATTGCGTACCTAAAATCATTGCAACTAAAGCAATATAAAATTCAGGTCTTTGTGTAATTAATCTTGCTGTTTTGTGAAAAAACAATTTGTCTATTCCTAAATATAATGCAAATAAAAACCCTATTGCAAACATGATGCTACCTAATAAACCGAATAAATGCATTGGTCTTTTTCCGAATTTTGATAAGAACCAAATAGTGATTAAATCTAAAAATCCGTTTACAAATCTACTCATACCAAATTTAGTTGTGCCGTATTTTCTTGCTTGGTGAATAACTACTTTTTCGCCAATTTTATTAAAACCTGCATTTTTTGCTAAAACAGGTATGTATCTATGCATTTCGCCATAAACATCAACGTTTTTAACTACTTCATTTTTGTATGCTTTAAGACCACAATTAAAATCGTGTAATTTTAAACCCGATGTTTTTCTTGCTGCAGCATTAAATAATTTTGAAGGTAGATTTTTTCTGATTTTTGAATCGTATCGTTTCTTTTTCCAACCTGAAATAAGGTCATAATCGTCCTTTATAATTAAATCATATAATTCAGGTATTTCATCGGGTGAATCTTGTAAATCGGCATCCATTGTAATGACAACATCGCCTTTTACAACTTTAAAACCTGCGTTTAGCGCTTGCGATTTTCCATAATTTGTTTGAAAACGAATACCTTTTACATTGGTATCTTTTTTTGATAACTCTTGAATGACTTTCCAAGAATCATCAGTACTACCATCATCAATAAAAAGTATTTCGTAGGAATAAGAATTGGATTGCATGACTTTTGCAATCCAATTATATAATTCGGGTAAAGATTCCGCTTCGTTAAGAAGAGGTATTACTATAGATAAATTCATTTAGTTAAATATATGATTCTTCTTTTTTCATTACTAATCCAACAACCAACGAAATTATTAAACCAAAAAACAAATTAAATAATACAATTATAAATAAAATAATTGGAAACATAAATTTTTTAGTTATACTCATTGCAGATTCAATTTGGTCATCACTCATTTCTGGATTTTGTTCTAACATTTGTTCCTGAGAAAACTCTAACATTTGGTTAATAGTATTCGGTTCAATTACTTTAACAAAAATAAAGAAATAAATTAAAGAAATAATACTACCGATAAGAGCTATTCCAACACCTGTTTTTATGGATTGTCTCAAAGATAAGAATCCGTTATTAAATTCTTTAAATTTTTTAATTCCAAGAATTATAATGACAATTAAAATTATAAATCCAATTGCTTTTTCCCAAAAAGGTTTTTCCATTGTAATGCCATTAATAACATACACTATAACTGAAAATAAGATGGATACAACTCCTAAAATTAAGCCATAATTTAAAATTATTGACTTCGCACTTGTTTTTTGATTTTCCATAAGGATTGGTTTTTAAGTTATACAAAAATACTAATTATATTTAATTAGTAACATTTTTAAAAATAAGTTACATTTTTTGTTGCGTAATAAATTGAAGTTTGTATTTTTGCATTGGCAAGTCCTACACAACCAGCTCCTTTTGAATCCTCCAGGGCGGGAACGCAGCAAAGGTATTAAGTCGTAGCGGTGTGATGTAGGTAGCTTGCCATTTTTTTGTTCCCATCCTAACCTTCCCGAAGGGAAGGAATTCCAATCTCTTTCAAATTTCTTTCTCTTCTGACTTTTATCAGTTATAAACTTTCTCAAGAATGCTCATTTTAAAGTCTTTCTACTTAGAGTCTAAAATATAAAGTCTTTTAATACTTTTGTAATATGAATAAAGTAGTTTTAATTACAGGCGCATCTTCCGGAATCGGAAAATCTATTGGAGAATTCCTTCAAAACAAAGGTTTTGTTGTTTATGGTACAAGTAGAAATCCTTTAAATTACAAAGATTCGATAATCAAATTATTGACTTTAGATGTTTCTGACGAAAATTCGATTAAAAATACAGTTTCAGAAATTATTAAAAAAGAAGGTAGATTAGACGTTCTTATTAATAATGCAGGAAAAGGAATTACTGGACCTGTAGAAGAAACTCCAATTAAAGAAATTAAAAAAGCATTTGACACTAATTTTTTTGGGGTAATAAACGTTTGTAATGGTGTTTTACCAGAAATGCGTAAACAAAAAAAAGGATTGATTATTAATATCTCTTCCATTGCTGGTTATATGGGTTTACCTTATCGCGGTATGTATTCTGCGTCTAAATCTGCGTTATCTATCTATTCGGAAGTATTAAGTTTAGAAGTAAAACAATTTGGTGTTACTGTTGTAGATGTCGCGCCTGGAGATTTTGCTACAAATATTGCCGCTGGTCGTTATCATACGCCTCTTTTTGAAAACTCTAGTTATAAAAAACAGTATTCTAAAGTTTTAAAACAAATTGATGAAGAAGTAACTACTGGTTTGCAACCTGAAGTAATGGCAAAAGCAATTCATAGAATTATTTTAAAGAAAAACCCAAGAGTTAGATATAGAATTGGTACTTTTTTACAACGATATGCAATTCATATAAAACGATTAATGCCAGATAGAATTTATGAGAAAATTATGATGCAACATTATGGGTTGTAATTTATTGGTAGAGACGTTTTGCAAAACGTCTCTACATGAATTTTTTTATGAGTAAAACGTTTTTTTATGAGACGTTTTACAAAACGTCTCTACTTATTTTATTTTTACATTAAAAACTTCTTCACCTTCAATAACACCTTTTAAAATATCATTTTCTTTAACGCTACCAACTCCAGCAGGAGTTCCTGTAAAAATAATATCTCCTTTTTTTAAGGTAAAAAATTGTGAAACATAGGCGATTAATTCGTCAATTTTCCAAAGCATATTTTTAGTATTGCCATCTTGAACGATTTTATCATTTTTATGTAATTGAAACGATAGATTTTCTAAATTAAATTTTTCTTTATTGTAGAATTGTCCTATTACTGCAGAACCGTCAAATGCTTTTGCTTTTTCCCATGGCAAACCTTTTTCTTTTAGTTGCCCTTGTAATTCTCTATCGGTAAAATCTATTCCTAAACCGATTTCATCATAATATTTAGGTGCAAACTTTGCATCGATGTATTTACCTACTCGGTTTATTTTCACTAAAACTTCTACTTCATAATGAATTTCATTAGACCAAGCAGGAATGAAAAAAGGCATTTTTTTTGGTAAAATTGAAGAATCTGGTTTTAGAAAAACAACAGGTTCTGTAGGTTTTTCGTTTGCTAATTCTTCTATGTGTTTGGCGTAATTTCTGCCGATACAGATTATTTTCATTTTATATGTTTAATCGTTTTTTTGTTTAATTGTTTAACTGTTTGAGTCGATTACACGATTAAACAAAAAACAATTAAACCCTTTTCGTATTTTAAGGAATCCATTTTTTTACAAAGTTTGGTTTTCTTTTTTCTAAAAAAGCATTTCGACCTTCTTTAGCTTCGTCTGTCATATAGGCAAGACGAGTTGCTTCGCCAGCAAATACTTGTTGTCCGACCATTCCATCATCGGTTAAATTCATGGCGAATTTTAACATTTTTATTGACATTGGTGACTTTTCTAATATTTCTTGTGCCCATTTATACGCTTCATCTTCGAGTTCATCATGAGGAATAACAGCATTTACCATTCCCATTTCAAAAGCATCTTGTGCGGAGTAATTTCTTCCTAAAAAGAAAATTTCACGAGCTCTTTTCTGGCCAACCATTTTTGCTAAATAAGCAGAACCATAACCGCCATCAAAACTAGTTACATCGGCATCGGTTTGTTTAAAAATGGCATGTTCTTTAGAAGCTAAAGTTAAATCGCAAATTACGTGTAAACTATGTCCGCCACCAACTGCCCAACCATTTACAACTGCAATTACTACTTTGGGCATGAACCTAATTAAGCGCTGTACTTCTAAAATGTTTAATCTATGATAACCATCATCGCCTACATAACCTTCTTTGCCTCTTGCGTTTTGATCGCCACCAGAACAAAAAGAATATTTGCCGTCTTTAGACGATGGACCTTCCGAAGATAATAATACAACACCAATATTTACATCTTCATTTGCATCGTAAAAAGCATCATATAATTCGCTTGTAGTTTTTGGTCTAAAAGCATTTCTTACATCTGGTCTGTTAAAAGCGATTCTCGCTACACCATTACATTTTTTGTAAGTTATGTCTTGGTATTCCTTAACTGTTTTCCATTGAATATTTGGCATAATTTTAGTGTATTTTATTCGTTGTAAATGTAAGGTTTATAAATTTAAAATCAAATTCCGAAAGCAAGTAATCATCTAAGTGAAAATTTCATTAAAAATGATTATCTTCGAATTTTAAAATAATATTATGAAAAAAATCATTAGTTTATTTGCTGTGTTAGTAGCAGCACAATTTTTTGCGCAAGAAATAACAGTTAAAGACTTCGACTCTTTTGAGTTAGGAGAAAATCGATTATTGAAAATATATGTACCAAAATCGTATGAAGAAAGCGAAGATAGAATGTATCCGTTAACGATAATTCTAGATAGTGAATTTTTATTTGATGTCTATGTAGCAAATGCTAAGTTGTATGCGAATAAAGATAAAGCGCCTGAACAAATTATAGTTGGCGTCATTCAAAATCAAAAAAGAGAACGTTATGAAGATTGCGAATACAATACAACAACGAGTATGCCTACCGAAAAAGGAACGCAGTTTTACCGTTTTGTAAGAAATGAAGTGTTGAATTATATGGATGTTAATTATCGAATCTCACCATTTAAGTCTATTGTTGGTAACACTTTAACGGCAAATTTTATCAACTATTTTTTAATTGAAAAAGACCCTGCATTTAATGCATATATTAATTTGAATCCATATTATGCATTAGACATAAATTCTATGTTGCATGATAAAGTGCCACAATTAGAAAATAGTACATTTTATTATATTATTTCAGGAGATTATAACCCGGATAAAAAACATGAATTAATTAAATCTTTAGATGGTTTGTTGACACAATCTAATAATGATAATTTTAATTATTTATACAATGAGGTTAATGACGCAACAAAAGTTTCATCTATTGGTCAAGGAATTGCAAGTTCCTTAGCATTTGTTTTTGAGCAATTCTCTGCAATTTCTAAAGAAGAATTTAATAAGAAAGTGGCACATATGAGTCCGCCAGATGCTATTGAATATTTAGAAGCGAAATATGTAGATATTGAATATTTATTTGGAGCAAATATAAAGATTAGAGAAAAAGATATTTATGCCATTGAAGGTATTATTATGGATAAAGATGATGGTGATTATTTAGAAGAATTCGGAAAAATGATTAATAGATTGTATCCAGATTCACCAATAGGCGATTATTATATTGGGTATTATTACGAAACAGGTAAAGATTATAAACGTGCTTTAAAATATTACAAAAATGGGTATGTCAAAATATCGGATGACAATCCTAATAAAGATGGTTATTACCAGAATGTTGAAAGAGTTCTAGGATTAAAAGAACAAGCGATTACTGATAAAGAAGATGATGTATTGAAAAGAAGAGAAGAGAAAGCAGAAAATAAAGCTGAAAAAAGAAGAGAAACAGAAGAGCGAAAAGCAGAAAAAGCGTTAGAAAAGGAAAAGAAAAAAAACGAGGAATAGTTAAATTTAGGTAATTCACATTCAAATATTTAAAATTATAATAATATGAAACAAGTAATAATAATAGCGGTATTTTTATTTACAATACTGTCATTTTCACAAAAATATGAATTCAAATCGATTGTAGATATCGAAGCTTCAAATGTTAAAAGTCAGGGAAATACGGGTACTTGTTGGAGTTTTTCAACATCTTCATTTATAGAAAGTGAAATTTTTAGAATTTCAGGGCAAAATATAGATATCTCCGAAATGTATTCTGTTAGAAAAACCTATGAAGATAAAGCATGGAATTATGTGATGCGACAAGGTAAAATTCAGTTTAGTCAAGGTGGTTTAGCACATGATGTGTTAAATTCTATTCGTGATAATGGTTTGGTGCCAGAAATAGCGTTTGGTGGTTTGTATCAAGAAAAAGTATATAACCATTCTAAAATAGTACCACAAATAAAAACCATTTTAGACATTTATATTAAGAATGATAAAGATTCAGAACATCCAGATTGGAAAAAAGCAACTTCAGATATTTTAGATAAAGAAATTGGTAGTACGCCAAAAGAATTTGTGTTTGATGGTAAAAAATACACGCCAACATCATTTGTAAAAATGCTAAAGTTTAATGCAACGGATTATATAACCTTAACATCATTTGCACACCAACCATTTTACACAAATTTCGTATTAAATATACCAGATAATTTTTCTAATGGTAGTATGTATAATTTGCCTTTAGATGAATTGACAAGTCTTACAGAAAAAGCGATAAAAAATGGTTACTCTATTGCGTTAGATATTGATGTTTCGGAAAAAACATTTTCGGTTAAAAACGGAATTGCCGTACTGCCAAATAATGTAGCGGACAATAAAAAATCATTAACAGAATTAGTTCCAGAAATGAAAGTGACACAAGAATATAGACAAACCGAATTTGAAAATTATAATACAACCGATGACCATTTAATGCATATTGTTGGTTTGCTAAAAGATCAAAAAGGAAATGTTTATTTTAAAGTTAAAAACTCTTGGGGCGGAAATAGTAAACGTATAGGTAATGGCGGTTATGTCTATTTAAGCGAAGCTTATTTTAAATTAAAAGTAATTTCGGTATTGTTACACAAAGAAGGTATTTCTAAAAAGCACAGAAAAAAAATGATGATTTAGGATTATTGTTGTTCAATAAGATAAAATTTAAAACAACATAATTTAAGATTAATAAATTATGATATAAAAAAAACGCGTTAGAATTTGAACTCTAACGCGTTTTGTTTTAATTGTATTTTTTACGATTATGATTTAATAAAATCATTTAATTCTTCGATAGTACTTTCGAATTCAAAAGCATCATTTACTTTCCAATAATTTTCTGGGTTATAGCAGAATGGATAAGCATATTTAGCAAATTCTAATTTTGTGTCTTCAAAAGTGAATAGCATAATAATTTTTTTTATTTGCATTGCAGTTAAGCAATTATGTTTTGCAACTTGCTTTGCTAATATTAATTTAGAATCCGAAAAATTTTTATTTTCAATTGATTTTAAAGCGCTATTAAAGTCAGAATGACTAATAGTATAACAATCAATTACTTCTTCAATAATAGTGTTGTTCTCTATATGATTTGAAGTAGTTGTTGTCGTAGTTGTTGTTGTAGAATTAGAATTTCCATCGTTTATATTAACATCTAATCCGATATTAACACCACCTATATTAACACCTACATTTATGTTGTCACCATTACCATTAGTTGTTGTAGTGGTAGTTTGGATTGTAGTAATACTGCTAATTTCAGGCATCGGATTAGTGTTATAATGTATAACTGTAATACCATCATTTAGTGGTAAAATATCGTTGTATGGTGTAAAAGAATAGAATCTTAAAACTAATTTTCCTTTTCTATTTTCTTTTATTTTATAAGTCACTTCTCCATTTTTATTGTCGACATCCACTACATTTAAATAGCTTTTATTTAAAGTTTTAAAGTTTTTATTTGCAAAAATAATTTTTGCTTGATAATATTTACTTGTAAGACCATCTATTTTTACATTAACTTCAGGATATTCATTTTGTCTAATATTATTTAAAAACAAATAGAAGGTTTCTCCAGTTTCAGAAAAAACAGTTAAACTTGATTCTTGAGCGAAAGTGAATGTGCTTAAAATTAATGTTATTATAATAAGTATTTTTTTCATTTTGTATGTTTTAAAATAGGTTGATTTACAAAAGTAGTGCCAAATATTATATTTTACTTAAAAAAAGAATCTACAAATTCCGTTTTATTAAAAACTTGTAGGTCATCAATGCCTTCACCAACACCAATATATTTTACGGGTATTTGAAATTGATCTGAAATACCAATTACAACGCCACCTTTTGCAGTGCCATCTAATTTGGTTACTGCTAACGAAGTAACTTCTGTTGCTTCTGAAAATGCTTTTGCTTGTTCAAATGCATTTTGGCCTGTAGAACCGTCAATAACTAATAGTACTTCGTGAGGAGCATCCGCGATTACTTTTTGCATCACTTTTTTGATTTTAGTTAATTCATTCATTAAATTAACCTTATTATGTAGTCTTCCTGCAGTATCGATAATAATAACGTCGGCATTTTGAGTGACACCAGATTGTACCGAATCAAACGCAACCGATGCTGGATCAGAACCCATTTTTTGTTTAATAATTGGTACATCAACTCTATCTGCCCAAACTTGTAATTGGTCTATTGCAGCCGCTCTAAAAGTATCTGCCGCACCTAAAACTACTTTTAAACCTTGTTTAGTAAATTGATGTGCTAATTTACCAATAGTAGTTGTTTTACCAACACCATTTACACCAACAACCATAATAACATATGGCGAATCTTTTTTAGGTATCGTAAATTCTGTTTCATTACCAACATTTGTCATTGCTAATAAAGCAGCAATTTCTTCTCTTAAAATAGAATTTAATTCATCTGTACCTAGGTATTTGTCTTTGGCAACTCTAGCTTCAATTCTATCAATAATTTTTAAAGTGGTATTTACACCAACATCACTGGTAACTAAAACCTCTTCTAAATTATCTAAAACTTCATCGTCTACTTTAGACTTTCCGGCTACTGCGGTAGAAAGTTTGGTAAAGAAAGATTTTTTGGTTTTTTCTAACCCTTTATCTAAAGATTCTTTTTTTTCTTTAGAAAATATTTTTTTGAATAAACTCATTGTTTAATTGGTTAATTAAGATAATTTAATAATTAGATAATTTGTAAAATCATACTAATATAAAAATTAATCTATTTATTTAAATTGTTTTTCGACGAAGCTATTATTTTATTTAATATTTTTTTAATTTCGATTAACTTTATAATCAATTCGTCTGCATTAGAATATGTTTCAACTTCATTACATAAATATAACCAAAACTCTAATTCATCTGCTTCTTTTGCGGAAATTTTTAATTTATGAATAAAATCTTTTTTACTTTCTGCATTTTGAGACTCTTTAATATTTGCGCCAATAGATGTGCCAGATCTTAATATTTGATTTGAAATAGTAAATTTTCTTAAAGAATCTAATTTCTCAGAAAATTTAACAATATCCACAGCAAATTCAAAAGTGAGTCTTAAAATAAGATTGTTTTTATATTTAGGATTATCTGTAAATTTCATTTTAATTATCACATTATCACATTATCACATTATCACATTATCACATTATCACATTATCACATTATCACATTATCACATTATCACATTATCACATTATCACATTATCACATTATCACATTATCACATTATCACATCACATTAATTAGAACAAAAAAACTACTAACTTTTCGCAAAGATAGTAGTTTTTTAAATTGTATATAAAAGTGTTTTCTTACTTTGCTAAAAAGTCTTTTACTTTAGATGGGTCCATGATTTTTTCCACGAACATATAAGCACCAGTTTTTGGTGACTTAACCATTTTTATTGCTTTTGCTAATCTTTTAGATCCTGTTTGTAACGATGCTACTGCTTTCTTTGCCATCTTATTTTTATTTTAGATTTTTGATTAAAATCAAAAGTCTTATTTATTTAATTTCTTTATGAACTGTCATTTTCTTTAAGATTGGATTAAATTTCTTTAATTCCATTCTGTCAGGAGAGTTCTTTTTGTTTTTTGTTGTAATGTATCTAGATGTACCTGCTTTACCAGTTGCTTTATGCTCTGTACATTCTAATATTACTTGAATTCTATTTCCTTTCTTTGCCATCTCTTAATTATTTTTTTAAGTAGCCTTTTTCTCTTGCAGTTTTTAAAACCGCAGAAATACCTAACTTATTGATGTTTTTTAATGCTCTTGTAGATACTTTTAAAGTAATCCATTTATCTTCTTCAGGAATAAAAAAACGTTTTTTAATTAAATTCGCTTTAAATTGCCTTTTGGTACGGTTTAATGAGTGAGAAACATTGTTTCCAACCATTGCCTTTTTTCCTGTTAGTTCACAAACTCTAGACATAATTCTTAATCTGTTTAATTTCGAGGTGCAAAATTACAATTATTTTATAGTATTAACCAAATGTTTTTGCACTTTTTTACTTGTTGTTTTAAATATATTTTTTTCAATCAATTAAGAAATCATTTTCTGTAATAATTCTAATGCTTTTAAACTCGTTTTTTCAATGACTTTTTCTCTTGGTTGTCCAAAATTATAAAATTTTACCATTGTTTCTTTTGGTGTCGCAATCGCAATATAAACAGTGCCAACCGATTTGTCGGTTTTGTCTTTTGTTGGCCCAGCGTTACCCGTTGTTGCAATTGCGTAATCGGTTTTGTAGATTTCTTTTAAATTTTCTGCCATCTCTTTTGCAACTTCTTCGCTTACAACAGAATGTTCGGTTATTGTTTTTTGTTTCACTTTTAAAAATTCTATTTTAATTCTGGAATTATAACTTACTATAGAACCAATAAAATATTTAGAAGAGCCAGCAACAGAAGTAATCAATTTTGCAATATTTCCACCTGTACAACTTTCGGCAGTTGCTAAAGTTTGTTTTTTTGTAGTTAATAATTTACCAATTGTTTCTTCTATAGAACTTGAATTTTCTTCGCCTAGAGTAATGTCTTCGACTAAAGAAGATAATTCTTGGTAGCAATTTTCCATTAAAGAATTTAATTTGTCCTTATTATCATCTTTTCCGCTTAAGCGTAATCTTGTTTTTCCGTAAGAAGGTAGATATGCGAGTTTAATTTCAGAAGGTAAATTATCTTCCCATGATTCTAACCTTTTAGCGATTTTACTTTCGCCCATTCCGTAAGTGATGATTGTTTTATGAAGAATAAAAGGTAAACGGAACTCTTTTTGTATTTTAGGTAAAACACCATATTTTAGTAAACCTTTCATTTCATTTGGTACGCCAGGTAATGAGATAATTGTTTTATTATTTCTGGAAAACCACATGCCAGAAGCAGTTCCTAAATGATTTTTTAAAATAGTTGCTTTTTTTGGAAGCATTGCTTGTTGTAAATCTAATTCGGTATATTGATAATTAACTTTCGCAAATAACATTTTTATATGTTCTTGAATATCGTTATGCATTGTTAATTCATCTTTGAAATACTTGGTTAATGTATGTTTGGTAATATCATCTTTAGTTGGTCCTAAACCACCAGTTAAAATGATTATATCTACATTCTCTTCCGCTTGACGGATGGTTTTTAAAATATGCGTTTTATCATCTTGAATAGAAGTTATTTGATACACAGAAACACCAATTTTATTTAATTCTTCGGCAATAAATTTAGAATTAGAATCTAGAATTTGACCTATTAAAATTTCATCGCCAATAGTTATAATTTCTGCTTGCATATTTCACTTTTATGTTAAAGTGGTAAAGGTATTATTTAGATTTAATATTTTTGTTACATTTGTGAAAAATTAACTATTATGAAAAAAAATCTATATTTCACAGTCTTTCTATTTATTTTTAGTTTGTCAAGTTATCAGATTTTTGCGCAATCTATAACTTCTGGACCAAAACCAGTTATAGACCAATATTTATCAGGCGCAATTATTCCATTACCTGTAATATTAATAGACCCATTAACGTCAGAAATATTAACATATGAAGCAACAATACTTTGCGGACAAACATCTGTAGAATTAACAGCACAGTTTACCGACGTAGGTGTAACTGATAGTTATGCTGTAGAATCTATTCCTTATTCGCCAATAAGATTTGGTTTTGAAGGATTTTTGCCTGGAGCGAATATTATAGTGCCTAATGATGATATGTTTTCAGGATTAATTGATTTAAATGCCGGTGGAGGAACTGATTTTGAATTTTGCTTTTTTCAAAACATATATGATCAATTTGTAATTAATGATAATGGCGTGGTCACTTTTGATTTATCTTTTGCTAATCAGGTTGTTGGTGGTAATCCGGCTAATGGTGGTTGGCGTTTGCTCTATAATTCTGCTGAAGCTGCGATTGCTGGCACAAACCCAAATGATCCAATACAATTAGGTAACAGCGGTAATCAATTTTTATTAAATAACTCAATTTATTTACCAGGTCAAGATTTGTTTTCTACTAACTTGCAAGCACCTGGAGAGTTTTATTATAACGTTTACGGTATAGCACCAAATAGAAAAATGGTAATTGGTATGTCTGAAGTGCCAATGTATGGTTGTTTTTCAACGACTCAAACACATCAGTTGATAATATATGAGACGACTAATATTATGGAGATTCATATTCAAAATATAGATATTTGCGATACTTGGAATGGTGGTTTTACACTTATAGGAATTCAAAATGACGCAAGAAACAACTCTTTTGTGGTGCCAAATAGAGATACTGATGCTTGGAATGCTTATAATGAATCTTGGCGATTTGTACCAAATGGAACAACAGCAACAACACCAACATTTGCTTGGTATGAAGGTTATGTAGATGAATTTAATGTAGGTACTTTAATTAGCAATAATCCTAACCATGTATTTAGTCCACTTGTAAATACTACATATACCGCGGAAGTTAGATATACAGAAACTTGTTCAGGATTAGAAATAGTTTCAACAGTAGAAGTAGATATAATTTTAGCAAACGATTTGTTAGGAGAAATAGTAGAAGATGCTACGTTAACACCTATTGAAGATATTTTCTTTTGTGCTGGATCTGGTGCTACATTTGACGTAAAAGCAAAAGTTGTATTTGACCCATTAATGTTTTTTGTGGATTATCAATGGAGAGAAGTTTCTACTAATAGTATAGTTAGTGTACAAGAAACTTATACTATTGATAGTGCAACAATAGAATCAGCAGGTAATCTTTCTGAACTTTATGAAGTAACTATGTCTTTATATCTTATTGGTGAAATACCAGGAGTAGATCCGTTTACTTGTGCTATTTCAGACACAGTTAATGTGATTATTGGCACACCATCTTTTGATGGTTTAAATCCAATATATTGTATTGATGATGTTGACCCGTTTCCAACAAATATTTGGCCTTTTGCAACTTCTAGAGTATTTACCATTAATAATGGTGGTTTTATAGATGCAAATACAGGTGAGATAGATTTAAATGCTTCTGGATTTGGTACAGATTCTACAGGAAACTTTACAGTAACATTGACCGCTGGCATTGTACCTAGTAATTGTACTTTTAGTTTTAATATTACAATACAATCATCTCCAACAGTAGATACATTACAAGATGTATTTGCTTGTGATACATATATATTACCAGTTTTAGTAGAAGGAAATTATTATACAGAATCTAACGGTAATGGTACGTTATTAATTGCAGGCGATATTATTGCAGAAACGCAAACAATTTACATTTATGCAGAAACTGGTACTACTCCTAATTGTTCTGACGAAAGTTCTTTCAGTATAATTTTAACAGAATATGATGACTCTTCATTTAGTTATAGTGATACTTATGCAATTTCTGATACTAACCCTATACCGACAAACATAGTTACTCTTGGTGGTGTTTTTACTATTAACAATGGTGCAGTAATTAACCCCACAACTGGAGAAATTGACTTAACATCTACAACTGTAGGAGAAACATATTTAATCACTTATACAACAAATGGTATGTGTCCTGCTTCTTCTACCTTTGCAATCACTATTGTTGAAAATGCCATTAATTACCCAAATGCAGTTGTTGAAATTTCAGGCGACAACCCAATACCAATAATTACAATTTCTGGTGGAACTTTTACTATTGACAATGGTGCTTCTATAAATGAAACTACAGGTGAAGTTTTCTTAAATACTACAACAGTTAACACAACATACACCATTAATTATACTTACAACAACTTACGTATTAACACTTATACTTTTGAACTAACTGTTGTAAATACTTTAAGTATTGAAGATGACTTATTAAACAATAACGTTTCCATATTTCCAAATCCAACAAAGAATGTTTTCACTTTAAAAAATGAAAGTAATTTTAAATTAGAAAAATTAGAAATAATAAGTTATTTAGGTAAATTAATAAAAACTGTTCCGTTAACTAATATGGACTTAGAAAAACAAATTTTAATCAAAAATTTAACCGCTGGCGTTTATTTTATCAAGATAACTTCTAAAAACGGAAAAATTTCTAAAAAACTAATTGTTAAATAATTACTGATATTCGGAATAAAATTACTTTTTAAAATTCATTTTAACTATATTTGTAAGAGACAAATTTATAGCAAAATGAATGTATTTTTAACCAAAAAGTTAGAGCAAGTATTACCTAAAATTAAAGCAATTTTGGATGAACACATTTATCCATTAGAAAAACAATATTTAACCTTACCTTTTAGTAAAGTTGCATCTAAACTAAAAGAAGTTCGTGAAATTGTGCAACAGCAAAACTTATGGAACCTTCATTTAAGTAAAAACCATGGTGGTTTAGGTTTTGATTTAGTTGAGTTTGGGCAAATAAGCGAATTATTAGGCACATCGCCATATGGTCATTATTGTTTTAATTGTAATGCGCCAGATATTGGTAATCAAGAATTGTTATTAGAAAACGCATCCGATTATATAAAGGAAACTTTTCTAAAACCACTAATAAAAGGTGAAAGTCGAAGTTGTTTTGCAATGACCGAACCAGATTTTGCAGGTTCAAACCCTGTAAATATGGGTACAACTGCTATGAAAGAAGGTGATTCTTACGTTATTAACGGAAGAAAATGGTTTACTACAGCAGCAGATGGCGCAACATTTACCATTGTAATGGCAAACACCAATCCTACAGCAGAAAACAAATATCAAAAAGCAAGCATGATAATTGTACCTATGGAAACCGAAGGATTAGAAATTATCCGAAATATTTCTATTATGGGTGAAGAAAATGACAGTTGTTTTAGCCATTCAGAAATTCAATTTACCAATTGTAAAGTACCAATTAAAAATTTAGTTGGTAATGAAAATGAAGGTTTTAAACTAGCGCAACAACGACTTGGTCCAGGAAGAATTCATCATTGTATGCGATGGATCGGTATTTGCGAACGTGCATTCGATTTAATGTGTAAAAGAGCAGTATCAAGACAGATAAGTGATACCGAAAAATTAGGCCATAAACAAACCGTTCAAAATTGGATTGCCGAATCGCGTGCGGAAATAAATGCCGCAAGATTTATGGTGCTACATACGGCAAAAAAAATAGACGAAGTAGGAGCAAAGGAAGCAAGAATTGAAATTTCAACCATTAAATTTTATGTAGCAAATGTCTTAATGCGTGTTTTGGATAAAGCAATTCAAATACATGGTGCATTAGGTATAACGGATGATATTATTTTATCATTTTGGTACAGACATGAACGTGGCGCAAGAATTTACGATGGTCCAGACGAAGTACATAAAAGTGCTTTAGCAAGACAAATTTTGAAAGGTTATGGGTTAGATGTTGTGAAAAGAGGTTAGACTTTTAGAGGTTGTACGTCCCTGGTATAGGTTGACCATAAAAGTCAATTTATATGAGAACAAATTTAAAGAAATTACGAAAACAATTACGCTATTCTGAAGATTTAAAAAAAGAGATTGTATCTTTATTTGAAAAAGGAACTTATAGCGTTTTACAATTAGAACGTTTATATGGTATGAATAATGTCACTATTTACAAGTGGATATATAAGTATTCTACATTTAATGACAAAGGAATTAGAGTAGTAGAGATGAAAAAAAGCAGTAGTTTAAAATTAAAGGAATTAACTAATAAAGTTAAGGATTTAGAACAAATAGTTGGTCAAAAACAAATTAAGATTGATTTCTTAGAAAAGATGATTGAAATTGCAGAAGATGAATTATCGATACCGATTAAAAAAAAGTTCAACACCTCACAATCAACTGGTTCAGGGAAAACAAAACAACAATAAATTTTTCAATGAATAATCTTTATAAAACATTAGACATAAGCAAACAGGCTGTATTTCAATATCAGAAACGACAAGAAATTTTTGATACTAAGATACAAGTTTTGCTACTTGAGGCAGAGGAACTCCGAAAGGAACATCCAGGTTGTGGGGTTGAGAAAATGTATACTACTTTAAACCCAAAATTTATTGGGCGAGATAGGTTTGTTGCCTTATTTATGGAATTAGGTTTTAGATTAAATAAAAAGCAAAATTACCGCAGAACGACTTATGCTGGTAGTATTTATTATCCTAATTTAATAAAAGGGTTGTTTGTAAACGCACCATCAATAGTTTGGCAATCAGACATAACTTATATTTATGTTGCTGGTAATTTTTATTATGCGGTATTTATAATTGATGTTTTTACAAAAATTATAGTTGGTTATCAATTATCAGATCACATGAGAGCAACTGCAAATATAAAAGCATTAAATATGGCTTTAAAAGTATATAAAGCACCTGACATTCATCATTCAGATAAAGGTTCTCAGTATACATCAAAACAGTATCTGAAAATTTTAAAAAATAATAATAGTCAAATAAGCATGGCTTTATCTGCTCAAGATAACGCTTATGCTGAAAGAATAAACCGAACTATAAAAGAAGAATATTTAGACTACTGGAAACCTGAAAACTTTAATCAATTAAAAAAGTGTGTAAAAAAAGCAGTTGAACATTATAACAACAAAAGACCACATAATAATATAGGTAAATTAACACCAATAGAATTTAAAATAAAGTGGAAAAATAATAATTTAGTAAAGAACAATAATTTTACTATTTTTAACAACGAAGAATTAATAAAAACCGGTCAACACTAATCAGGGAAATACAAACGAATTATAACCTAAATAAACTTTTGCGACCTTTGCGAAAAACTTAGCGACCTTTGCGGTTAAACCTATGCAAAAACTATCCATAAATCAAATAATTAA
>JAMONN010000280.1 GCA_027065775.1 Flavobacteriaceae bacterium
CTCAAAGAATAATACAGGATTTGGGTCTTCAATAGCAGTAGCTAATAAACCTTTCGCATCAAACGGAAACGCAGGATACACCACTTTAAGTCCAGGTGTTTTAGTAAACCAAGCTTCATTTGTTTGTGAATGAAAAGGTCCAGCGCCAACTCCAGCACCACAAGGCATTCGTAATACAATATTTGCATTTTGCTGCCATCTATAATACGATTTTGCTAATAAATTTATCACCGGATTAAAACCAGAAGTAACAAAATCAGAAAATTGCAATTCAACTACAGACTTAATACCTTTAACTGATAATCCGTAAGCAGCTTCTATTATGGTAGATTCACAAATTGGTGTATTTCTAACTCTTTCTTTACCAAATTCTTCTAGAAAACCATCGGTTATTTTAAAAACACCACCATATTCAGCAATATCTTGTCCCATAATAATCAAATCATCATGCTTTTGCATTGCTTGTTTTAAACCTTCAGAAACCGCATCAACCAATCTAATATTTTTAGTTTTGGTTTTAGGCGCAAAATCTTCATAATCAAATGATTTGAAAACATCATTTAATTCATTAGTTACAGTAGATTTAATTGACTCTTCAGCAAATGCAATTTTTAAATTATCGTTAATTTCATGTACAATTTCTGCTTTATAAGCAACTTCTATTTTTTCAGAAAGTATATTTTTATTTCTTAAAAATTCCGTGTAATTTTCTAAAGGATCTTTCTTTGCCCAAGTTTCTAATAATTCTTTAGGTACGTATTTGGTGCCACTCGCCTCTTCATGACCTCGCATTCTAAAAGTTTTGAATTCTATCAAAATCGGTCTTGGATCTTTTCGAACACTTTTAGCCAATTTACTTACAATACGATAAACTTCTAATATATTATTACCATCTAAAGTATAGCTTTCCATACCGTAACCAATACCTTTATCTGCTATTTTTTGATTTTTCATTTGTTGCGAACTTGGCGTTGAAAGTCCATAACCATTATGTTCAATACAAAAAAGAACAGGTAAACTCCAAACAGAAGCTACATTTAATGCTTCATGAAAATCACCTTCACTTGTGCCGCCTTCTCCAGAAAAAACCGCTGTTACTTGGTTGTTATTTTGCAACAAATTCCCTAATGCAATTCCGTTTGCCACACCTAATTGAGGTCCCAAATGAGAAATCATACCAACAATATTGTATTCATTTGTGCCAAAGTGAAAAGAGCGATCACGACCTTTAGTAAAACCGTTTGCTTTACCTTGCCATTGTGAAAACAATCTATCCAACGGAATGTTTTTAGTAGTAAATACTCCTAAATTACGATGCATTGGCAAAATATATTCATTTTGCTCTAAAGCACTTGTCACACCAACTGAAACGGCTTCTTGACCAATACCCGAAAACCATTTAGAAATCTTACCTTGACGTAAAAGAATTAACATTTTTTCCTCAATTAACCGAGGTTTTAACATTGCTCTATACAGTTCTAATAATTTTTTATTAGAAAATCCTTTCGTTGAATATTGCATTATTTTAGAATAACTTTATATTATTAATAAGGTCAAAAATAATATATATTTTAGAAGAATTCCTTATTTAATTTGATTTATTATAATTGCTATTTAATGAAGATACTTATGACCGATTCGCTTTAAAACAAAGGACGCAAGACAAAATTACAACTAATAAATTATCTTTTTTTCTAGAAAAATAAAAAAAATCTTATCAAAAATCATTCATTTAAAAAAAAATAAGGTGTGATTTTACAAACAGCTTAGGTTGCCTTTTATTTTATAGACATATCGATTTCTGCAACTGTCAAAATACTAAGAAAACACAAGGCATCACAAAGTTGAGTGCCTAAAATATTGTGTCTCTTTCGGTTAAATTTTTCAATACAATTCTAAACTAGTCATAATTATCCTAAATAAAATGTCGAAAATTGAATTCCTAAATAAAAAACTAAGATTTACCTGTTAATTCCGTAAAAATATTACGCATTAACCTTTTTTTATCATTAATCACTTCTTCTAATGAAATCGAAGACTCAGTTCTTCCAACACCTTCAATATTACTTAGTTTAAAGATAACTTCTTTTGCGTGTTTGGTATTTTTAGCTCTAATTTTACAATAAACAGAAAATTTACCTGTAGTTAAATGCGCAACCGTAACTTCAGGGATTTTATTAATTTCATCAATTATTTTTGTAGAAAACGAAGAATTGCCAGTATACAAACCAACATACGCTATAAAAGTATAACCCATTTTTTCATAATCTAATATCAAAGTAGAGCCTTTAATAATGCCTTGTTCTTCCATTTTTTTAACCCTAATATGTACTGTACCAGCAGATATTAATAATTTTTTTGCGATTTCGGTAAATGGCGTTCGACAGTTTTCTATAAGAATTCGTAGAATCTGATAATCTATATCATCCATTTTAATTTTTGACATTTTTCTTTCTTTAAGTGTTAGCGATAGTAAATGTGCAAATAAAATTTCAGAAATTCTAATAAATCAACAATAAATTAAAGAGAAAACTGCTCATTCCTTAATAAATAATTCGAAAAATCATCATTATCGTTAAAGTTTAACTTTTCCGAAACTATTTTGTTAGCATTATAGTTACTATCTAGATCAATTTTTTTACTAATAGGTATGCATACAATTTTATCTTTCTGCAACACTTCCTTATAAGTCACGCCAAACGAATATACTTTGGTTTTTATCAAAACCTGCTCATATAGAATATCAAAATAATGTTTGCTATTGTTTGGTATGTCGAAATACTGCTTGTAATCAACATCTTCATTTTCAGCAATTTGCTTTATTCCAATTAATAATGCAATAAAATTATATTTTCTTGTAATATCTCTATTATAATCGTTTTTATAATGTCCTGCCTCTATAAGTATAGTATTAAAACCTTCTTTTTGAAAATTATCACCTGTTGCAGTCGGATAAAATTCATCGGTATACCTACCTATTTGACCTGGAATTAACTCCTTTAACGATTTATACATACTAGCAATTACTTTCATTGTTTCTTTTCTGCCATCGGTAATATCTCGTTCTATATTAATAGAAGGTGCCAAAAATGATAAAGTTGCAGGTTTGTTTTCTTTGCCTACCGAAAAAATAGTGCGCTGATCATGTAGATTAAAACAGTAATTAGGTTTAAACGAATCAATTACAGATCGCAGCAGTACTGATTCTGGCGCTTTTAAATCCAACACATCTCTGTTTAAGTCAATGTTTTGTGCATTTAGTCTAGTATATGCTGTTGCACCATCTGGATTCAAAATTGGTATGAAAATAAGTGTACAGTTTTTTAGTATAAAATCTCTTAAGTCTTTTAGTTCTAAAGGATTTATAAAAAAATTAAATAAATCAAACATTGCATTAGTACCTGTTGATTCATTGCCATGCATTTGCGACCAACACAATATTTTAATTCTGCCAGAACCAATTTTAATTTTATATATATTTTGGTTTTCGAATGATTTACCAAGTTCTTGTACTTTAAATATTTCAGGAAGATTGACTATTAATGGTTTAATATTTACCAATGTAACATGACGACCCGAAATTAATTTTTCGTTAAACTGAAGGTAGCTTTCCTCTAAATATTTTACTATGTTTTTTATCACGTTACAAATGTAAACATTCTTAAGTTTACATTTGTAACGCAATGAATTATCATTCCAAATAACATTTGTAATCTGTTTTTATGTACTAATATCTTCTTTTATACCTCTAATTATATTTAAAATTCGAAAAATATATACTTAGATACTTTATGTTGAACATCAGTAACTTACAATTATTAAATAAAGTTCTTATTTAACATTAAAGTGTGTTAATTTGCCTTGATAAACGCTATTATTTGTACAAATCAAGTTAAATCGTTACATTTGTAACTAATTAAAATGTTACAATGGTAAACAATGATAATTTCTCAAAAAGGTTAAAAATAGTATTAAATTATTATGATTTATCTGCTGCTGCATTTGCAGAAAAAATAAATGTACAACGTTCAAGTATCTCACATTTATTATCTGGTAGAAATAAACCAAGTTTGGATTTTGTTTTAAAAGTTTTAGAAACTTTTAAAGAGGTAGAATTATATTGGTTATTAAATGGCGTTGGAAAATTTCCGAAAATCAAAGTTATTAAACAAGAAAAAATAATTACTCCTACTCCAACTTTATTCTCTCAAAATTTGGAAGAAAATAAAATGAATGTAAAAAGTGCTAATAAAATTTCTGAAATTGCAAAAACATTCGATCAAAATGAAATTGAACGCATTGTTCTATTCTTTAAAAATGGTAGTTTTAAAGAATATCGTAATTAATTTTGTAGTTCTTAAAATTTTAACCACAAAGTTCGCAAAAAAAAATAATTCCCATGCTTTGCGCTCTACTTTGAGTGTAGCATTATACTTTGTAAATTTTTGCCACGGATACACGAATATTGTATTCGTGTATCCGTGGCAAAATTATTTGTTTTTTGATGCCTAGATGACTCTACGTCAAGATATTCATTTTTCAAATAAAAATCCGTGAAAATCTGTTAAAATCCGTGTCATCTGTGTTCTATTTTTCAGCACAAGACACTATTTTATTTATAGTTAAACACTATAACAAGCTAGAAACAAACATAATAACTCAATATTGAAATTAAAGTTTTAAAAATTAATCAACGGAGTTTACTCCTCTTCAGAAGAATCCTTAGCTATAGAATTAATTTTATCGGTAGCTTCGTTAGTTAGTTCTTTCCCTTTTTCAAGTACATCGCCACCTATTTCTTTTGCTTTGTCATACATGCTTTCAGCAAATTCTGGAGCATTTTCGACTAAATCCT
>JAMONN010000281.1 GCA_027065775.1 Flavobacteriaceae bacterium
AAAAAGACATTTTAAACCAAGCGTATTTAATAAATTGCCATTAAAAATTTTGCAAAAATACACAGAGACTTTTAATATAACTTTAGAGCAACTAAAAGACATCTCATTATAATGAAAATTGATTTTAAACATAACCAAACAGCACATTGTGAAAATGGCGTTATTTCAAATTTGCTAAAACACAATGGGTTAAACATAAGTGAACCACTTGCTTTTGGTATAGGTTCTGGTTTGTTTTTTGTTTTTTTACCATTTTTAAAAGTAAATTTAGCACCAGCAATTAGTTTTAGACCAATGCCTGGATTTATATTTAAACGATTATGCAAAAGATTAAATATAAAAATAAAAAGGCAAAAATTTAAAAATTCTAAAAATGCGCAACAAACTTTAGATGCAATTTTAGAAAAAAACACTCCTGTTGGTTTGCAAGTTGGTGTTTATAATTTAACCTATTTTCCTAATGAATATCGATTTCACTTTAACGCACATAATTTAGTGGTTTATGGTAAGAAGAATGAAACTTATTTCATAAGCGATCCTGTAATGGAAAATGTTACAGAATTAAGTAGTAAAGAATTAGAAAAAGTTAGGTTTGCAAAAGGAGCATTTGCTCCAAAAGGACATTTATATTACCCTACAAACATTCCAGAAAATATAGATTTAAAAAAAGCAGTTCGAAAAGGTATAAAAGCAACTTGTAAAGATATGTTAGCACCTGTGCCAATTGTAGGCGTAAAAGGAATGCTATATGTCGCTAAAAAAATAAGAAAATGGCCGAAATCTGTTGGTGTTAAAAAAACCAATCATTATTTAGGTCAGATTGTTAGAATGCAAGAGGAAATCGGTACTGGCGGTGGCGGATTTAGATTTATCTATGGTGCTTTTTTACAAGAAGCTTCAGAGATTTTGAACTTACCAATATTAAAAAACCTATCTAAAGAAATTACTGAAATTGGTGATTTATGGAGAGATTTTGCCATTGATGCTTCTAGATTGTATAAAAACAGAAGTTCACAATTTGATGGGTATAATAAAGTAGCCGATAAGTTGGTAATCATTGCAAATAAAGAGACTGCATTTTATAAAAAATTAAAGAAAGCCATTGCTTAATGAATGCTTCAATTCAAATAGAAAAACTATCCAAAAAATACATAAATACAGATGTTTTTGCGGTTGATAATATTGATTTAACCATAAAAAGTGGTGAAATATTTGGAATTTTAGGACCTAATGGCGCAGGGAAAACTACCTTAATTTCTATGTTATGCGGTTTGATAAAACCAACCTCTGGTAATATTAAAATTGCAGGAAAACCTCTTAAGACTAATAAAAAAATAACACAGCAAATCATTGGTGTTGTGCCGCAAGAATATGCACTTTATCCGATGCTTACTGCATTTGAAAACTTAGTTTATTTTGGAGCAATGTATGGTTTAAAAGGTAAAGATTTAAAATTAAAAATCAACAATGCTTTATCAGAATTAGGACTTTCTAAATTTAAAAATCAAAAAGTAAAAACCTTTTCTGGCGGAATGAAAAGAAGAGTTAATTTAATTGCAGGTATTTTACACAATCCTGCAATATTATATCTTGATGAACCAACGGTTGGCGTAGATGTACAATCCAAAAATGTAATTATTAATCATTTAAAAGAATTAAATAAAAGAGAAACTACCATTATCTATACTTCGCATCATATGGTAGAAGCGCAAAATTTTTGTGATAGAGTTGCTATTATTGATAGCGGAAGAATTATTGCTTTAGATTCACCATCAAAATTAATAGAAAACACAAAAGATGCAAAACGTTTAGAAGATGTTTATCTAAACCTAACAGGAGAAAATTTAAGAGATAATGTATAAACTTTGGATTGCGACATACAAAGAGTTCTTGCTCTTAAAAAGAGATTTTGGAGGTTTAATTATCCTATTTATTATGCCTTTGGTTTTGGTAATTACAGTAACGTTAATTCAAGACAGTTCTTTTAAAGAAATTAACGAAGCTAAAATACCTATTCTTTTTATTGATTATGATAATGGTGAAGTATCACAATCTATTACTGAAAATTTACAAAAAAGTAACACTTTCGAGATTGTTACTAAAATTAAAGGTAAAAAAATAGTAGAAAAAACAGCAAGTGATTTAGTCTTAAAAGGCAAATATCAACTTGCAATAATTATCCCTGAAAATTTATCTATCAATCTTAATGCAAAAGTAAATCAAAATGTGACTAAAATTTTAGGCGAATTTGGTTTAGATGAAGAGAATGAAGGAGAAGCAGTATTGCAAAAAATTAAACAACAAGAAATTAAATTATTTTTTGATCCTGCAACGCAACTTTCTTTTAAAAACGGAATAAAAAATGCTATTGATAAAATGGTTTCAAAAATAGAAACTCAATCAATTTATACTGCTTTTCAAAAAGAACTAGAAACAGAAGAATCACTATTTGAAGCGAAAAATTTTATTAAATTTACGGAAGTATTCACAGAAAACAGGCAGAAAATCATTCGGCCAAATTCTGTACAACACAATGTGCCTGCTTGGTCTTTATTTGCTATTTTTTTTATAATTATACCATTATCAATTAATATTGTTAAAGAAAAAAATCAAGGTACTTTTGTTAGGTTGCAAACCAATCCTGTTTCTAATTTAACCATTTTAAGTTCTAAAATAATAGTATATTTATTGGTTTGTATGTTACAGTTTATAATGATGTTGCTAGTTGGCAAGTTTATTTTTCCGTTAATAGGTTTAGAAAGTTTAATTATTAATGGTAGTTATTTCCTCTTATTTATAGTTGCATTGTTTGTTGGCTTAGCGGCAATTGGTTTTGGTGTTTTATTAGGCACAATAGCAAGTTCGCCCGAACAATCTGCACCATTTGGAGCAACATCGGTTGTAGTGCTTGCAGCAATTGGTGGCGTATGGATTCCTGTTTTTGCAATGCCTAAATTTATGCAAATAATTGCTAAAATTTCACCAATGAATTGGGGTTTAAATGGTTTTTATGATGTAATTTTAAGGGATGCTAAATTTGTAGATATTTTACCCGAAATTAGTTTATTAGGTCTATTTTTTATAGTATTATTGACCATCAGTATTTATATTGATAAATTAAAAAATGCGATTTAAAAATGACACTTTCAGAAACTTGTAAAATAAGAGTTAGATTTAATGAAACCGACCCTTTAGGGATTGTTTGGCATGGTAATTATATCACTTATTTTGAAGACGGAAGAGAAGATTTTGGTACTAAATTCGGTATTTCATATCTAGATGTAAAAGCAAACGGTTTTGCAACACCAATTGTAGAATCTAGTTGTAAACATAAATTGCCTTTGCGTTATGGAGATATAGCAACAATTAAAACAACTTTTGAAAATACGTTGTCTGCAAAAATGATTTTCACGTATATAATTTATAATCCTAAAGGAGAAATAGTGTGTACAGGTAAAACCATTCAAGTTTTTGTAGATGATGATGGTAATTTGTCTTTAAATTTGCCAACTTTTTTTGAAAATTGGAAAAAGAAAATGAAACTTTTATAATATAGATGCAAGATAATAATTACATAATAGATCATCATATTATTTCTTCTTTAGGATTTGGTAGTTCTGAAAATTTCGAACAATTAGTATTGGAAAATTCAGGAATAAAGGAACACCAAAGAAAAAATGGCGACAAATTTTATAGTTCTTTAATAGATTTAAATAAAGTAGATACACATTTTTCTAAAATAGGCAACATAGAAAAGTTTACCAAATTAGAGAAGATGATGCTACTTTCGGTGTATCATATTTTAAAGCAATCCACCATTAAAATAACCGAAAGAACAGGTTTAATTATTTCAACAACAAAAGGGAATGTAAATGTTTTAAGTTCAGATTCTCCTTTTTATGCAGATAAAAAAAGAGCTTATTTACATGAATTAGCAAAACAAATTAAAGATTTTTTTAACTTTAAAGATGAAGCAATTGTATTGTCAAATGCATGTGTTTCTGGAGTTTTAGCAGTTTCGGTTGCAGATAGATTAATTAAATCAAAAATGTATGATGAAATAGTAATTGTAAGTGGTGATTTAGTTTCGGAATTCATTTTATCAGGATTCGAATCTTTTCAAGCAATTAGTAATAAACCATGTAAACCATATTCAAAAAACAGAACAGGTATCACCATTGGTGAAGCAATTGCTACTGTTATAGTTTCCAAAAAGAAAACAACAAATGCTACTGAAATTTTAGGTAGTGCTTCGTGTAATGATGCAAATCATATTTCTGGACCATCAAGAACTGGTGAAGGCTTGTTTTTAAGTGTAAAAGCAGCTTTAAAAGAAGCAACTATTTCAGAAACAGACATAAATTTTATTTCTGCACATGGCACAGCAACCAATTTTAATGATGAAATGGAATCTATCGCTTTTAATCGTTTAAATATGAGCAATATACCTTTGCATAGTTTGAAAGGTTATTATGGTCATACTTTAGGTGCTTCTGGTTTGTTAGAAGTGATTATCGGTATAAAATCCTTAAATAATAATACATTAATTGCATCAAAAGGGTTTGATGAAATAGGCGTTTCAAAACCATTAAATATTATCAAAAAAACAACCACTAAAGAACTGCATGTATTTTTAAAAACAGCTTCTGGATTTGGGGGAAGTAATGCAGCAATAATTCTAAAAAAAATAGAATAACTTATTTTTATAAGTTTATAAAACGAATAAAAGAAAAACAACCAAAATAAAAATGGAAAATAACACAACTACAATACGTGCCATTGATGCGATTGAAGAGGCACAAAAAATTGCATTCGCACCATTTGTATTTCAAGCAACCATCGCTTTACGTAAATTAGGAATTTTTGATTTAATTTTTAGTAAGAGAAAAAGTGGTGGGATTAATATTTTTGAAATTGCAGAAAACCTAAACATTAGCACTTATGGTATTGGCGTACTTTTAGAAATTGCAGAAAGTTCTAATATTGTTAGTAAAACCAATGACAATTATTATAAATTAACTAAAGTAGGTTATTTTTTAAACTATAACGAAACCGTTAATGTAAATATTAATTTCACGCAAGAAGTCTGTTATAAAGGTTTGTATCATTTAACGGAATCTATTGTTAATGGTAAACCAGAAGGATTAAAAGAATTAGGAAATTGGAACACCATTTACGAAGGTTTATCGAAATTGCCAGAAGAAATAAAAAAATCATGGTTTGAATTCGATCATCATTATTCCGATGATGTTTTTGATGATGCTTTAAAAATTGTATTCAGAAATAACCCAAAACAAATTTTTGATATTGGTGGCAATACAGGTAAATTCGCTTTAAGTGCTAGTAAATATAGCGATAGCGTTAAAGTTAAAATTGTAGATTTACCAGGGCAATTAAATGTTGCGTTAGCAAATACAGAAAAAGCAGGTTTTAAAGATAGAGTTACAGGTCATGAAATAGATTGGTTAAAACCAAATCCATCTGTACCAAATGGTGCAGATTTAGTTTGGATGAGTCAGTTTTTAGATTGTTTTTCGGAAGAAGAAATTTTAACAATTTTAAAGACATGTGTCAAAGGACTAAACGATGATGGCGAATTGTTAATAATGGAAACATTTACCGATAGACAGAAATTCGATAATGCTAAATTTATTTTAGAGGCAACATCTCTTTATTTTACAGTGCTTGCAAATGGTAATAGTAAAATGTATCCTGCCGAGGTTTTCTTAAAATTAATAGACCAAGCAGGTTTGGTGCTAAAAGAAGATATTGCAGTAGGAGAATACCATACTATTTTAGTTTGTAAAAAAAAATAAATACTACTTTTGAATAAAAAATTATACATACAATCTTATTGTAAAATAGCGAATAATGAAGTTGTTTTAAATGATGTAGTTGTTTTAAAAACTGAATTATCCGATGATAAATCGTTTTTTAAAAGTATTTATAATTTTTTAAACTTAAAATATCCAAAGTTTTTTAAAATGGATGGTTTAAGTAAACTAACTTATTTGGCAAGTGAATTAATTTTAAAAGACATAGAGATTAAAGATAGGAATATCGCAATTGTTTTTTCTAATAGCGCTTCGAGTTTAGAAACGGATAGAAAATATCAAAAATCTATTAATGATTCGGCTAGTTATTTTCCTAGTCCATCAGTATTTGTGTACACATTGCCTAATATTGGCATTGGTGAAGTTAGTATACGACATCAATTAAAAAGTGAAAATGCTTTTTTTGTTTTTGAAAAATTTAATGCAAAATTTAATTATTTTTATGAAAGTAATTTAATGCACACAAAAAAAGCAACCAACGTTTTAGGAGGTTGGACAAATTTAGACGGTCAAGTAGCAGAAGCTTTTGTATATTTGCTGTCCGAAAACGGAAAATTAGAATTTACAATAGAGAATTTAAATAAATTATATAAAAAATAATGGATAATTTAAAACAAGAATTAAAAGAAAAAATAATAGAAAACCTTAATCTTGAGGATATGAATGTTGCAGATATTGATGACAATGACGTGTTGTTTGGCGACGGTTTAGGATTAGATTCTATAGACGCATTAGAACTAATTGTAATGTTAGACAAAGATTATGGTATTAAAATAGCAGATCCTAAAAAAGGAAAGTCTATTTTTGAATCTATCAATACGATGGCAAAATTTATTTCAGAAAACAGAAATTAATAATGAATAGAGGCGTTGCAATTACAGGTATGGGAATTATCTCTTCTATTGGAAACAATGTAGAAGAAAATTACCAATCTTTAATTGCAAAAAAAAATGGTATTACTAAAATAGAAAACTTTAAAACCATACAAAGTGATTCCATTAAAGTTGGTGAGATAAAAATTATCAATGCTATTTTTGAAAAGTTATTAAATTTACCAAAAGAAAATAATTATACCAGAACTGCTCTTTTAGCAGAAATTGCAGCAAAAGAAGCTGTAAAAAATGCCAATATTAAAGACATAAATAAGTATAAAACTGGTTTAATTTCAGCAACTAGTGTTGGTGGAATGGACAAAACAGAACAGTTTTTTTTCTCGGATGAAAATAAAGAGAAAAATAAAAAATACATTTTAAGTCATAATGCTGGAGATGCAACCAAAAAAATCGCAAAAAGTTTAAATATAACCGATTTTGTCTCTACAATTAGTACTGCTTGTTCCTCTTCTGCCAATGCAATTATGCTTGGTGCAAGAATGATTAAAGCAGGCAAATTAGATCGAGTGATTGTTGGTGGATCAGACTGTTTGTCTAAATTTACCATTAATGGTTTTAATACATTAATGATACTTTCTAAAACAGATTGTAAACCATTCGACGAAAATAGAACAGGTTTAAATCTAGGCGAAGCCGCTGCTTTTTTAGTTTTAGAATCGGATAAAATTGTTAAAAAAGAAAACAAAAAAGTATTGGCGTATGTTTCTGGTTATGCTAATGCAAACGATGCTTTTCATCAAACTGCATCTTCCGAAAACGGTGAAGGAGCAACTTTAGCGATGAATAAAGCATTAAAAGTTGCAAATTTAAAAGCAACCGATATTGATTATATTAACGCACACGGAACTGCAACTCCAAACAACGATCAATCGGAAAGCAGAGCAATTTTAAGAGTTTTTAATACTAAAACACCTTCTTTTAGTTCTACAAAAGCCTATACAGGTCATACTTTAGCTGCTGCAGCTGCAATTGAAGCAGTATATTCAGTTTTAGCACTTCAAAACCAAATTGTTTTTCCTAATTTGAATTTTGAAACACCAATTACAGAAACAAATTTAACACCAGAAACAGAAGTTGTTACAAAAGAAATAAATCATGTGCTATCTAATTCATTTGGATTTGGTGGAAACTGTTCCACATTAATTTTTTCTAAAGTCTAAACCATGAAAAATTGTTATATAAATGGTGTTGGTAGTGTATCTGCTCAAGAAACTTCAGATTACGAAACGTTTTTAGAAAATTATAAAGAAATAACGACTAATATAACGACAGTTTGCAAACCAAATTACAGAGATTTCATTAAGCCAAATAGGATACGACGAATGGCAAGTGGCGTAAAAAATGGTGTTGTTGCGGCTAAAATAGCATTAACAGAAGCCAATTTAGATTCGCCTGATGCTATAATTACAGGAACTGGAATGGGTTGCACTATAGATTCAGAAAAATTCTTGAAAAATATTGTTGCTAATGATGAGCAGTTTTTAACACCAACTTCGTTTATACAATCAACTCACAATACTGTTGGCGGACAAATTGCTTTAAGCTTGCAATGCAACGCTTACAATGTTACTTATGTGCATAACGCAACTTCTTTTGAAACATCAATAATTGACGCTATGTTAATGCTAAATGACGATGCTTCTAAAATTTTAGTTGGTGCTGTTGATGAAATTGGTAAACAAACTACGGAGTTTTATAAGGAAGCAAAAATCGTTAAACCAGAAGAAATTATTTTTAAAGATGGTTTGTTAAATTCAAAAACAAAAGGAACAAGTTTAAGTGAAGGTGCTCATTTTTTTGTTTTAGAAAATGAAAAAACAACAAATACCTACGCAAAAATTAAAGCTGTTGAAATTTATGATATTTTAGAAGAAAATAAAATTGAAGAGAAAATTCATCAATTCTTGAAAGATAATCAACTAGATATAGATACTATTGATGCTGTAATTTTAGGTAATAATGGTAATGTTGAATTTGATTGTATTTTTAATAATTTACAAAACGGAATTTTTAAACATACACAACAATTATATTACAAACATTTAAGTGGCGAATATTATACCGCAAACGGTTTTGGATTGTATCTTGCAAGTAATATTTTAAAAAATCAAGAAATTCCTGAAATCGTTAAAATCAACCATAAAGAGAACAAATCTTTAAAACATATTTTGTTATATAATCAATATAGAGGTGAAGAACATAGTTTTATACTATTAAGTTCATGTTAAAGTTTAGAAATGTAAATATAGCAAGTCTTATTTTAATTGTCGTTTTTGTTTTATTAAAAACGGCATTTAATATTTCTTATATTTTCCTAATTGCTTTATTAATCTTTTGGATTTTTATTACCATTTTCGGTTCTTTTCATATTAGATTAAATTATTTTTTAAATTCAAAACATAGCAATAAGAATATTAAAAGTTTTAAAATAGCCTTGACTTTTGATGATGGTCCAAACAAAGAATTTACACCAAAAGTATTAGATTTACTACTTAAATATAATGCAAAAGCCACCTTTTTTTGTATTGGTAAAAATTTAGAATCTAATATAACTATTGCCAAAAAAATAATAGAAAATGGTAATGAAATTGGCAATCATTCTTATATACATGCAAATAATTATGGTTTTTTATCGAGTAAAGAATTAGTGAAAGACATTACTAAAACTCAAAATCTATTATTTAAAGTTACCAATAAAAAAAATAAAATATTTAGGCCACCATTTGGTGTTACGAACCCGAATATTACAAAAGCAGTAAAACAATTAAACTTAATTTCGATAGGTTGGTCTATAAGATCATATGATACCATTGCAAAAAAACCAGAAAAAGTGTTTCTTAAAATACAAAGTAAAATAAAAAAAGGTGCTATACTATTAATGCACGATACAAATAATTTGAGTATCGCAGTTTTGGAACAGTTATTGCAATTTCTTGAAAAAAATAAGATAGAAACCATAACCGTTTCACAACTATTAAATTTAGATGCCAATGCTTAAAAATATATATTTAGTTAGTTTGTTATTATTTTTATCAATAACAATAAATGCTCAGAAGAAATTGAATAATAGTGATGCTCAAAAAATTAGAGAGCAAATTATTAAAAAATCAACGTCTACAAATACTATAGCAAGTGATTTTGTGCAATTTAAGCATTTATCGTTTTTAGATAAAGATATAGAATCATCGGGTAAATTGTTTTTTAAAGAACCTAATTTAATAAAATGGCAATATGAAATTCCGTTTAAATACAGTGTTGTTTTTAAAAATGACAAATTATTTATTAATGATGATGGCACAAAAAGCGATATTGATTTAAGTTCTAATAAAGCATTTAAATCCTTAAATAGTTTAATTGTAAAAAGTGTAAAAGGCGATATGTTTGATGAAGAAAAATTTGATGTTACTTATTTTAAAGATAAAAGGGATAATTATTTAATTACTTTTACATCAAAAGAAGCTTCATTAAAATCATTTATTGGTAAATTTGAATTAATATTTCATAAAAATAATTTAGATGTTTTACAAATTAAAATGATTGAATCGTCTGAAGATTACACTAAAATAGTATTTAAAAATCAAAAAAATAATGAAGCAATTTCTGATTCGGTTTTTAATAACTAGCTGTTTAAGCGTTTTTTTATTTTCGTGTAGTTTAATTACTACTAAGAATTTAATTAAACAAACACCAACAGAGCAATTTGTTTATAATCCGTATTTTAATAATCAAACAATAGACTATATTTATAAAGCCAAAATAAAATTGGCTAAAAATAATTTTGGAGGTTTGTTAATTATTAAAAAAATTAAAGAAAAACAGCATAGAGTTGTTTTTACAACAGAGTTTGGTAATAAAATATTCGATTTTGAATTTATAAATAATGATTTTAAAGTGAATTTTATATTAGATAAATTAAATAGAAAAATAGTTATTAATGCTTTAAAAAAAGATTTTCAATTATTGGTTAAAGAACAAAATAAAGTGATGAATCAGTTTTCTAATAAAGAAAATGTAATTTATCAAAGCAAATTAAATAAAAAAGATAACTATTACTTTCATGAGAATAAACAATTGCGTAAAATTGTAATGACATCAAAAAAGAAAGAAAAAGTAAGTATATATTTTGATAAAATAACAAATAAAATTGCTAAAAAAGTGGTAATAAAACATCATAATTTTAAGATGACTTTGAATCTTGAATATATAAACTAAAGTAATAGTTAATTACAAAATTATGAAAACAAAAATCAACATTATAATAGTAATTTTATTACTATCCATTAAAATAAATTCTCAAGTAACCTTTAAACCTGGAGTACGAGTTGGTTTAAACAGTTCAAAAATTGACGGTATAAATGACGATGCAAAAACAGATTTTTACATTGGTATTTTTGGAGAATTAAAATTAGGTAATAGATATGCATTACAACCAGAAATAACATATTCAAAGCAAGGTTCTGAAAATGTAGATTTGAATTATGTATCTATTGGTCTTGCAAATAAATTTTATTTCTTTCCAGAAGAAACACCTATATTTATATTAGTTAAGCCAAGTCTTGATATAAATGCGGATTCTCAGACAAATAGTTCTGGAGAAGGTTTGTCTAAAATTGATGCTGATTTTAGTTTTGCTGCTGGTATTGGTTATGAATTTCCTTTTGGTTTGGATATAGAAGCGAGATACGTAAGAGGTATTTTGGATGTTTCAGGATCTTCCTATTTGTCAGGATATAATTCAGTAATAAAAATAGGTGCAGCATACAAATTTGATTTTAGAAAATGATTTTAGAAAATTTTTATAGTGTAACAAATAAAGAAGTAATTGAAGACTTAAAGTCTTATATGTTTCATATTAAGATTAATAATGAACATGAAATATTTAAAGGACATTTCCCAGGTAACCCAATTATGCCAGGCGTTTGTATGATGCAAATAATTAAAGATTTGACTCAAGAAATAGTTGGTTGCCAACTTTTTATGCGAAAATGCTCTAATGTTAAATTCATGGCAATTATTAATCCAGATATAAATGCTAATTTAAGTTTAGAAATTAAATTAACACATGATGAAAATAATGAAATTAAAGTAAGAAACGTAACTAAATTTGAAGATACAGTTGCTTTAAAATTATCTGTAATCTATAAAAAAGTGTAATATTTTGAAACTCGTTATTATACATTTTAGTTTTGCTTTTATACTATTTGGTATAAGTAAATCCTCATTAAATACGAGTAATAACAATTTCTCAAACATAAAAATTGCACAAGTGCGCTTGTTATATAAAGACGCTATTACTTCTAAAGAAAAAGCAGCTTTACTATATGACAAATTAAAAAAAATAACCAAAAAAGATAATAAAATATTACTTGCCTATAAAGGTGCGGTTACTGCTTTAGTTTCAAAAAATCTAAAAGGTGCTAAGACAAAAAAAGCAACATTCAAAGAAGGTATTTTACTAATTGAATATGCTGTTTCTAAACAACCTAAAGCTTATGAAATTAGATTTATAAGAATGTGTTTACAACAAAACATTCCTAAATTTTTAAAATATAACAAGCATAAAGTTGAAGATAAAAATTTTATTTTAAACAATTTTAAAACTTTAAAATCTAATAATTTAAAAAGACATGTACTAGACTATATAAATCAATCTAAACATTTTACGGAACTTGAAAAAAACAGACTAAATTCTAAATAAAAAACCGTAATTTCACAGACTATATTAAACTGTTAGTTGATTTGGATTTACCTTCAGAAATTTCAAATAAAATTTCAAAATTAAAATGTTGTGTTTTAATACCAACCTATAATAATGAGAAAACGCTCGAAAGAGTTATTCTTGGTGTACTTAACTATACTAATAATATAATCATTATTAATGATGGTAGTACAGACAGCACAAAACATATTTTAAAAAAGTTTGATGAATTAGAACAAATTCATTTTCCTAAAAATAAAGGAAAAGGTTCTGCGCTACGTGCGGGTTTTAAAAAAGCAACAAAAGATGGTTTCGATTTTGCAATAACTATAGATTCCGATGGGCAACATTACCCTAATGATATTCCTGTTTTCATTGACGAAATTTTAAAGGATAAAAATTCTTTATTGATAGGTTCTAGAAATATGACACAAGACACAGTACCAAAAGGTTCTAGTTTTGGCAATAAATTTTCTAACTTTTGGTTTTGGGCAGAAACAGGTGTAAAATTAACCGATACACAATCTGGTTATCGTTTATATCCATTACACATTATAAAAAATATAAGATTTAGAACTACAAAATTTGAATTTGAAATAGAAAATATTGTAAAAGCATCTTGGAAAGGTGTTACCATAAAAAATGTACCTGTAAAAGTATTATATGATCCAGACGAACGTGTAACACACTTTAGACCATATAAAGATTTTGCTAGAATTACAGTTTTAAATATTTGGTTGCTTATAATTGCTTTTTTATATATTAAACCACGAGATTTATTTAGGAAAATTAAAAAAAAAAGTCTAAAACGTTTTTTAACTGAAGATCTTTTAAAAAGTAGTGATTCACCTAAAAAGAAAGCATTATCTATATTGTTAGGTACGTTTATTGGGTTAACACCATTTTGGGGTTTTCATGGTATTTTGGCTTTGTCATTATCGGTTCCTTTAAAATTAAATAAAGCAATTGCTTTTGCATTTTCTAACATAAGTATTCCGCCATTTATTCCTTTTATCGTTATTGGTAGCATTAAAATTGGAAGCTATATTCTTGGTACAAATGTTAATTTTAATTTTTCAAATTTCTCAGAAAATTTAAAATCGCTAACAAAGGTAAAAGAATATTTAATTGGTACTTTTGTACTTGCAGCTGTTGTATCAATAATATTTACATTAATTGGCTATAAATATTTATTACTAAGAAAAAAAAGTGACTAATATATTTGAACTTTTATACAATTATTTTAAAAACCAAAAAATAAAATTATTTGGGTTTCTTTTTTTACTTATAATTTCATTACTATTTTTTTCGTTAAAATTAAATTTTGAAGAAGATATAAGTAAACTAATTCCGCAATCCGAAAAAACAAAAACATTAAATAATGTCTTAAATAATGTTGATTTTTCAGATAAAATAATAGTAAATATCGCTGTTAAAGAAAACGGTAATCCAACCGATTTAACAAAATATGCAACTCAATTAATAGACAGTCTAAACGTACATTGTAAAGAATATATATTAAATATTCAAGGTGAAATCAGTAATGACGATATGATGAAAACCATGGATTTCATCTACAATAATTTACCTTTATTCCTAAACAAAGAAGATTATAAAAATATTGCAACTAAAATTAAACTATCTAATGTTAAAGAAGTTGTAAATGGTAATTACAAAACGTTGGTTTCACCAAGTGGTATGATTGCTAAAAAAACGATAAGAAAAGATCCTTTTGGACTTTCGTTTATAGCATTAAAAAAATTAGAAGATTTAAAAATTGATAGTGATTTTGATATTTTTAATGGTTTTATAATAACAGCCGATAAAAAAAATATATTACTATTTATAAAACCGAAACTACCAGCAAACGAAACCGATGCTAATAGTGATTTTGTAACTAAATTGTATAAAATTGCAGACGATTTAAACCTAGAATTTAAAGACAAAGCAACCTGTGAATATTATGGTTCTACAGTAATTGCGGTAGCAAATGCAAATCAAATTAAAACCGATATTAATTTTACGGTTGGTATTGCAATGACGGTTTTAATGCTGATATTAATTTTGTTTTATAAAAAAATTAGTATTCCATTAATTCTATTTTTACCAACAATAATTGGTGCTTTATTGGCAATTGTTTCTTTGTATTTTATTCGTGAAAAAGTATCGGCAATATCATTAGGTATTGGTTCGGTATTATTAGGTATTACGCTAGATTATTCATTACATATTTTAACGCATTATAGAAATAGTAACAACGTAAAACAACTATATAAAGATGTAACAAAACCAATATTAATGAGCAGTATTACAACTGCTATTGCTTTTTTATGTCTATTGTTTTTGAAATCTCAAGCCTTACAAGATCTGGGTATTTTTGCTGCAATTAGTGTTTTAGGAGCATCTATATTTGCTTTGGTTTTAATTCCATTATTATATAAACCAAAACAAAAAGACACTACCGATTCTAAAAATATTTTAGAAAAAATTGCTAGTTATAAATACGATAAAAGTAAAATTTTAATCTATGTTTTCTTAGCACTTTTTATTGGTAGTTTTTTTACGTATAAAAACGTTTCGTTTAATAAAGATTTATCTAAAATGAATTTTTTAAGTGAAGCAAATTTAAAAGCAGAACAAAATTTAGAATCCATTTTGAAATTAAGTTCAAAATCTGTTTATTTGGTAAGTTATGCAGATGATATGAGTACAGTTTTAAATACTAATACTGCAATTAACAAAGCCTTAAAGCAAGCAAAATTAAATAAAACCGTAATACAGTTTAGTTCTATTGGTTCTATGGTTTTATCTAAAGAAGATCAGTTAGAAAAAATTAAAGATTGGAATTTCTTTTGGAAAGATTCTATTAAAGCAGAACTAAAAAAAGAACTGATTATTCAAGGTAAAAAGATTGGTTTTTCTAAAACTACTTATACTTCGTTTTACAATTTAATAAACAAAGAATTTCAACCAATTTCTTTAACCGATTACAAAAAAGTAAAAGCATTTTTAGTACCAGAATACATATCTAACAAAAAACTAAAAACCGCAGTTTCTATTGTTAAAATTAATGAGAATCAAAAAGAAAAACTACAGCAAATTATTGATGGCATACCAAACAGTTTGCTAATTGATAGAAAAGAAATAAATGAAACCTTTTTAGGCGGATTAAAAGATAATTTTTCCACATTAATTAATTATTCTTTTTTAGCAGTTATTATCATTTTGTTTTTGTTTTATCGAAATTTAGAACTAACCGTTTTAACTATTTTACCTATTGTAATAACCTGGTTATTAACACTTGGTGTAATGGGTTTCTTTAATATAGAATTTACTATTTTTAATGTTATTATTTCTACTTTTATTTTTGGTTTAGGTGTAGATTATAGTATTTTTATTACCAATGCGTTGGTAAAAGATTATACGTATGGCACTAAAGAAATAAACACCTATAAAGTCTCTATATTACTTTCGGTAATTACGACTATTTTAGGTATTGGTGTGCTAGTTTTTGCAAAACATCCTGCACTTAGATCTATTTCTGTGTTATCTTTAGTTGGTATTTTGCTAACTTTATTTGTGAGTTTTATAATGCAACCAATACTGTTTAGATTCTTTGTTTCTAATAGAGCAAAAAAAGGTTTAAAACCAATTAAAATTAGAACTTTTATTCATTCGGTTTTTTTAATGACTTTTTATAGTTTAGGCGGTATGCTTTTATCGTTATTAAGTTTAATAATACTACCAATTATTCCGTTAAAGAAAAAAATAAAATTTGCTTTTTTACATAAATCTGTTGCTTGGTTAGTCCAAATTGTTTTGTATGGCAATCCGTTTGTAAAAAAGAAAGTCATCAATACTATTGGAGAAACTTTTGAAAAACCATCTATAATAATTGCCAATCACGCGTCGTCTTTAGACACGTTAACTATGGGTTTAATTACGCATAAAGTGATTTATTTAGTAAACGATTGGGTTTACAAATCGCCTGTTTTTGGTATTTTAGCAAGAGTTATGGGTTTTTATCCTGTTTCTAATGGCGTAGATGATAGTGTGGAACATTTAAAAGAGAAAATTAATCAAGGGTATTCTTTAATGGTTTTTCCTGAAGGGAAAAGATCGTTGACCAACAAAATTGGTCGTTTTCATAAAGGTGCTTTTTTCTTACAAGAACATTTAAAAATAGATATTTTACCAATTTATTTTCATGGTAATTCTGAAGTAATGCCAAAAAATGATGTTGTGATTCATGATGGTTCATTAACTGTAAAAGTAGGAAAAAGAATAAAGTTTGATGACGCATCTTTTGGAGAAACAAGTAAAGAACGCTCTAAAAAAATAAGTGCATTTTACAAAAATGAATTTTTAAAATTACGTTCTAAAATTGAAAATGAAGATTATTTTAAAGATATTTTATTATCTAATTACACCTATAAAGACAAATCTATTTTAACTGAAATAAGTAAAGATTTTGAAAATAAAAAAACAGAATACCATCAATTAAATGAATTAATACCAACAAAAACAACCATTTTGCATTTAGCAAATGATTTTGGACAAATAGATATATTATTAAAATCAAAATCATTTGATAGAAAAATCGCATCTCTTTATAGCGATAATAAAAAGAAAACGATTGCTCAAAATTGCTACACAACAAACTTTAGAAAAGTAACTTACTTAAACGATATAAAAGAGGTAAATAATCAAAAATTTGATGTTTTAATAATTTCGGATATTGCTATTTGTAATTCAATCGAATTGACTAATTTTGAAACGATTTACATTTTTAATGATATAGATCTTACAAAATATAACTTGTCTAATTTTAAAGCGGTTTTTAATAAAAAGACGCTAGTTGTTTATGAGAAAAAATAAAATCAAAGAAAAATATGATGTTGTTATTATTGGTAGTGGTTTAGGCGGTTTAGTTTCCGCAAACATACTAGCAAGAAATGGTTATAAGGTCTGTGTTTTAGAAAAAAACAACCAATATGGTGGCAATTTACAGACTTTTGTAAGAGATAAAAAAATATTTGATACTGGTGTTCATTACGTTGGTGGTTTAGATAAAGGTCAAAATTTATATCAATATTTCACGTATTTAGGTATTATGAAAGACCTAAAATTGCATAAACTAGATGAAGATAAATACGATGTAATTACATTTGAAAATCATGAAACTGAATATTATCACGCACAAGGTTATGGTAAATTCTCAAAATCCTTGAAAAAACAATTCCCAACCGAAGAAAAAGCCATCGATTTATATTGCGAAAAAGTACAAGAAGTTTGTAATAACTTTGCACTATATAATCTAGGCGATGGCACTGCTTATGATATGAAAATTCTTTCGTTAAAAGTGAAAGATTATTTAGATTCCATATCTGATAATGAATTATTTAAAACCGTTTTAGTTGGTACAAATTCTTTATATGCAGGCGAACTTTTCACACCATTTTATGTACATGCATTATCTATAAACTCTTATATCGAAAGTTCATATCGTTTTGTAAATGGCGGCAGTCAAATGTCTAAATTATTAATCCGAAAATTAAAAGAATTTAATGGCGAAGTCTATAACCATCAAGAAGTTGTAGATTTTGGTTTTGAAGAAGATAAACTAACATCTGTTATCACCAAATCTGGTGTAGAAGTAAAAGCAGATATCTTTATTTCTAACATAGAACCAAAATATACCTTAAGAATGTTAAACGGAAAAGGCATGAGAAAGTCTTTTGTTAAACGTGTAGAACAAATAGAAAGTATGATTTCTGGTTTTAGTTTATACATTAATTTTAAACCAGATTGTTTTGAATATAAAAACTACAATCAATACCATATAAAATATCCAAATAGAATTTATGAAGCACAAGAATATACACAAGATTCTTGGCCAGAAGGTTATATGGTTTCTATGGGCGTTCATAAAGGTCAGACAAAATGGGCAAAAAATATGATTGCCATGACGTATATGAGATACGAAGAAATTAATGAATGGGAAAATACTTTTAATACAGTTGCTGAAGAATCTGACAGAGGCGAATCTTACAAAAAATTTAAAGAAGAAAAAACGGAGGTATTTTTAAAAGAGTTAGAGAAAAAGTTTCCTGATATTAGAGATAAAATTGAATCAATTTATACTTCAACGCCATTATCTTATAGAGATTATATAGGTAATCATAAAGGATCTATGTATGGTTATAAAAAAGATGCAGACAATACCATGAAAACTTTTTTATCGCCTAAAACAAAATTAAAAAATTTATTTTTTACGGGTCAAAGTCTTAATATGCATGGCATTTTAGGTGTTACTATTAGTGCCGTTTTAACCTGTTCTCATATTATCGGACGTGCAGAGTTAATGAAATCTATACATGACGAATTAAAAAAAGAAGATGCCTAAATTAAAAAGGCACTACCACAATTTTAATGGGTAAAATGAAAAATAATAATCTCGCTAAGTCGCAGAGTCGCAAAGTTGTAGTTTTTAAAAGACGCAATTATGTTTGCGAAGCAAACATTTGGCGGTTTAAAAGCATTAATTCTCTTTGCGACTTTGCGACTTTGCGAGAAAAGAATATATATGGGGCACAGAATTTATCTTTTAAAATAATAGTTGAACCACTAAAAATATTTATACTATTCATAATTTTTAGTTCTTTTTTTTCTTGCGGTATTAAAAAATCACTTGCAGAAAGACCAGATATTTCTTCTTACACTTTAAGTAAATTTAAAAAAGAAATCATTAATGATTCTTTATTTGTTAAAGGAAAAAGTAGTTTTAGAAAAAATAAATTTCAACAATGGGAATTGGTTGCCTTTGGAGAAAATCCTTTAGATTTAGGGAATACAGTTGGTAGTTTAACACAAGATTTGATAAAAAGTCAAGAGTTAATCTTTTTAGAAAAGATAGAGAAAATAGTACCTTCTAAATCTAAACGAAACTTACTAATTAAAATTCTAGCATTATATAATCGAAAAATACAAACCTATATTACAACCGAATATAAAACTGAAATTTTAGGTTTATCAAAATATGCATCTAATAAATACGATCATCTAGCACCAAAATATTTAAGAAGCCTTATTTTACATGGTGCACACGATATTGGTCATGCTTTTCAAGATCTTGCTTTGGTTGGTTGCACTTCGTTTGCCGTTTGGGGAAATAAAACCGAAGATGGCGATTTACTTATCGCAAGAAATTTCGATTTCTATGCAGGCGATGCTTTTTCCAAAGAAAAAATAATTTCATTTATACAACCAGAAAAAGGTTATAAATTTATGTCCGTTTCTTGGGCAGGCATGATTGGTGTTATGTCTGGCATGAACGAAAAAGGATTAACAGTAACTATTAATGCTGGTAAATCTAACATTCCGTTATTGGCTAAAACGCCTATTTCATTAGTTACCAGAGAAATATTGCAATACGCTTCTACCATTAATGAAGCCATAGAAATTGCAAAGAAAAAAGAAGTTTTTGTTTCTGAATCTATCATGGTTGGTAGTGCCATTGATAATAATGCTGTTTTAATAGAAATTTCACCTAAAAAATTTGGTGTTTATCAAGTAGAAAATAGTTCGCAAATGGTTTGTTCTAACCATTTTCAAAGTGAAACGTATAAAAAAGATAAAAATAATAACAAACAAATTAAAGAAAGTCATTCTGTATATAGATTTAAAAGAATGACCGAATTATTAGCTGAAAATGATAAAATAACACCAAAAAAAGCCGTTTCAATTTTAAGGAATACCAAAGGTCTTAAGGATAAAGAAATTGGTTTTGGTAACGAAAAAGCACTAAACCAATTATTGGCACATCATGGCATTGTTTTTCAACCTAAAAAAAAGACGGTTTGGGTTTCTTCTAATCCGTATCAATTAGGTGAATTTGTTGCTTTTCAGTTAGATAGTGTATTTAGTAAACA